>JBILEP010000349.1:0-2701 GCA_044352045.1 Cyanobium sp.
GGCCCTGCAGGCGGTGGGCATCATCCTGGTGGTGGCCATGCTCGTCACCCCGGGCGCCACCGCCTTCCTGCTCACCGACCGGTTCGACCGCATGAACCTCTACGCGGTGGCCCTGGCGATGCTGGCCACCGGCCTGGGGGTGATCGTGAGCTACTGGCTGGACGCCTCCACGGCCGGGTGCATCGTGCTGGTGCAGACGGGCCTGTTCCTGGTGACGATGGTGCTGGCGCCGCGCCATGGCCTGCTGGCCCGCCACCGGCCGCCGCGCCCGTGATGGTTCCCGACGCCCCGCCCGACGCCCAGGCGGCGCGCCGCCAGCGCTGGCCCTGGTGGCCGCTGCTGCCCCTCTATCCCTACGGCCGGCGCCGCACCCTGGTGCGGGAACTGCTGCCGGAGCGGCTCTGGGCCTTCGAGCAGCTGCAGGGGGTCTGGTACGTGGCCGTGCCGATCCGGATGAGCGTGCTGCGGCTGGACGACGGCCTGCTGCTCTACGCGCCGGTGGCCCCCACCGCCGAGGTGCTGGAGGGATTGCGCGCCCTGGAGGGGCGCTACGGCCCGGTGCGATCGATCGTGCTGCCCACCGCCTCGGGCCTGGAGCACAAGCTGCCGGTGCCGGCGATGGCCCGGGCCTTCCCCGCCGCCACCGTCTGGGTGACGGCGCGCCAGTGGAGCTACCCGCTCAACCTGCCGCCGGCCTGGCTGGGCTTTCCCGCCGGCCGCACCCGGGTGCTGCTGGAGGATGGGGTTCCCCACCCCGATCAGCTCTCCTGGGAGGCCCTCGGTCCCCTCGATCTGGGGCTGGGCAGCTTTCTGGAGGTGGCCTGCCTGGATCGGGCCAGCGGGGCGCTGCTGGTCACCGACGCCCTGGTGGCGATCCCGCCGGAGCCGCCGCCGGTGTTCGCGCTGGATCCCACGCCGCTGTTATTCCACGCCCGGGAGCGGGGCTGCGAACCCCTGGTGGACGACCCGGAGCGACGGCGACGCGGCTGGCAGCGGCTGGTGCTGTTCGCCAGCTACCTGCGCCCGGCCCCCCTCGACGTGCCTCCCCTGGCGGAGGTGCTGCGCGACGCCTTCGCCCCCGGCTGCCGCGATCCCCGCAGCCACTTCGGCCTCTACCCGTTCCGCTGGCGCCAGGACTGGCAGCGGGAGGCGGAGGCGCTGATGCCGGCGGTGCCGCAGCCGCAGGTGGCGGCGGTGTTGGAGCGCCTGGTGTTCCCACGCCAGCGCACGGCCCTGGTGGCCTGGCTGCGGCTCCTGGCGGGGCGGGAGGGGATCCGCTGGCTGGTGCCGGCCCACTACGCCGCGCCGGTGCCGATCGATGGCGCGGGGATCGGCGTCCTGGCGGAGGCGCTGGAAGCGCGGCCCTGGGCACCGGATGAAGGATCTTGGGCTTTCCTGGCGGGGATCGACCACGCCCTGGTGCGCTCCGGCCTGGTGCCCGGAGACGGCTGAGGCTTCAGAGCCGCAGTTCGCCCGGATCGTCGCTGTCGCTGGGGTCGAGGCCGCCGCCGATCAGGGCGGTTTCCAGCTCCATGCGCTGCTCCATCTGGCGCAGGAAATAGCCAGTCATCATCGCTGAGGCCAGCAGGCCGGCGAGGCTTTCGCGGCTGGCCTGGATCTTCACTTCAAACTGTTCGCCGGGCAGCATGCCGAGCAGCCCCTGGACGTTGTGGCGAATGATGTCCTGGATGTCGCCGCTGGCGGAGCGGGCCACCCGCTGCAGCACTTCCGGCGACTGCTCCTGCAGGTACTGGATCAGGGAATTGCCGCTGATGGCCTCGTTGTCGGTGGTCAGGAAGTCCGGGTTGAACATGGATCGGTTCCTGGGAAATGGACAGCCGTTGCCAGCCGGACCGAGGCCGAGCCCTCAGGTTCGCAGCAAACCATAACGCAAACGGTCGTTCGGATCGTTCGGCCGGCTCGCCCGGATCGGCCCTCAGGCGGCCGCCGGGCGAATTGGGCCGAAGCGGGCCAGGGGCCAGTAGCGCCAGACCGCCGTGCCGATCACCTCCTCCTCCGGAAGCGGCCCCCAGAGGTGGGAATCGAGGCTGGCGTTGCGGTTGTCGCCGAACACCAGCAGCTGGCCCGGCGGCACGGTGAGGGGGGCGAGGGCATAGGCCATCGGCTCGGCGTTCCAGTCCGGCGTCACGGCTTGGTCGTTGCGGAACAGCCGCCCCTGGCGCACCTCCACCCGATCGCCGCCGACGGCCACCACCCGCTTGATCAAGGCGGCGTTGGGGTCATAGCCGGCCTGGCGCAGGGCCAGCGGCGGATGGAACACCACGATCGTGCCCGGCCCCAGGGGGCGGCGCAGGCGCGGCCGCAGCTTCTCCACCAACACCCGGTCCTGCAGCTGCAGGGTGGGCAGCATCGAGCCGGAGGGAATCCAGCGGGGCTCGATCACCGCCCAGCGCAGGGCCAGGGCCACCAGCACCCAGAGCAGCAGGGAGCGGGCCTGGGCCCAAGGGCCTGGCGGCGACGGGCCTTCGGACACGGGCATTGGGGAGGATGGACGCTCCATCCTGATCCGGGGACTCTCCTGTTGCCGCCGCCGGCCCCATCGCCCCGCACCGAACTGGCCTTCGCCAACGCCCGGGCCGCCCTGGAGCTGCTGGCGGCCCTGGGGCGCGGCGGCCTGGGCCATCTGGTGCTGTGCCCCGGCAGCCGCTCGGCGCCGCTGGCGGTGGCGGCGGCCCTGCTG
>JBILEP010000352.1:0-2700 GCA_044352045.1 Cyanobium sp.
CCCGGAGATCAAGGATTCCTTCTCCAATTTCGAGCGCATCATCAGCGGCGTGCCGCACCGGGTCAGCAGCGACGAGCGGGCCGACCTGGCCCGGATCGTGCGCGGCGTCGCCGACGACACCTGAGGGGTCAGGCCGTCTGCCGCTCACGCTCGTAGGCGCGGCGCTCGGCCTGCAGGGCCAGTTCATCGCTGTCGGCGTGCTCGAGGGGAAGGTCGAACCAGAAGGTGGTGCCCACCCCGGGTTCGCTGGCCATCTGCACCTGGCTGCCGTGCTTCTCGAGGATGCCGCGCACGATCGAGAGGCCCAGGCCGGTGCCCGCCTCGGTGTGCACGGCGTTCTCAACCCGGTAGAAGCGCTCGAAGATGCGCTCCTGGTCGGCGGCTGAGATGCCGTAGCCGCTGTCGGCGATCTCGATGCGCAGGCGCGGCAGGGGGGAGGTGAGGGCGCAGGTGGGGTTGCTGGAGGGGCCGGTGCCCGGCTCGAGGCGGCAGTGGTCGGGCCAGGGGTAGGCCCGCAGCATCAGCCGCCCGCCCGGGGCGGTGAACTTGAGGGCGTTGCCCACCAGGTTGTCGAACACCTGCAGCAGCAGGTCCCAGTTGCCCATCACCCGCGGCAGTTGGGGATCGGCCTCCAGGTGCAGGGACACCCCCTTGTCCTCGGCGTTGAGCCGGTAGGTGCGCAGGGTCTGCTCGATCGCCGGTGCCACCTCGATCGGCTCGAACGCCCAGACCCGGTCGGATTCGAGGCGGGAGAGATCGAGCACGTCGTTGACGAGCCGCGTCAGCCGGTCGGTCTCGGCGTTGGCGATGGCCAGGAACTCGCGGTGCTGCTCCTCGGTCAACTGGTCGCCCAGGTCGTGCAGGGTTTCGACGTAGCTCTTGATGTTGAACAGGGGGGTGCGCAGCTCGTGGGAGACGTTGCTGATGAAGCGGCTCTGGGCGGCGTTGAGCTCCACCTCGCGGGTGAGGTCCTGGATCGTCATGGCGATGCCCTTGAGGATTTCGCCGCTGGCATCCCGCACCGACTGGAGCACGATCCGCAGGGTGCGGGAGGGTTCGCCGAGGCTGCAGCGCACATCGGCCAGGTCTTTCTCGCTGGCGATCAGGCCGCTGAGCAGGGGGTGGAGCTCGATCGCCAGGCGGTCGGGCAGCTGGCTCTCCAGATCCGTGCCCTCCAGCTTGCGGCCCTCCCAACGGAACAGGCGGCGGGCGGTGGGGTTGGCCAGCACGATCCGGCTCTCCTCATCGAGCAGCACGGCGCCGTCGGCCATGGTGGCGATCAGCGACTGCTGCTTCACCTGGGCGGCCTGCAGCTCCTCGATGTTGGCCTCGTCGTAGGCCTCCAGGCGGGAGGCCATGGTGTTGAAGCCCTCCAGCAGTTCCCCCAGCTCGCCTCCCACGGGCAGGGCGATGCGGGTGGCGAAGTCGCCGCCGGCGACGCGCTTCACCCCCCGCAGCAGCTCCTTGACCGGTTGGGTGATGGTGAGGGCGTTGAACACCGAGCCGAGGATCACCAGCACCCAGATCGAGATGAACACCGCCACGGTCACCTCGCGGGTGAGGGCGGAGCTGGCCAGCACGGTTTCGTTGGGGTTGACCCCCAGGGCCACCACCCCCAGGTAGCGATCGCCGTCGATCAGGGGGACGAACACGTCGGTGACCTGGCCGTCGGGGCTGAGGTGCTGGCGGATCAGGGGGTTGTCGGGCCGCTTCTGCAGGTCGGCCGGCAGCTCCAGGCGGCGGCTGAGCAGCTGGTCGTCCCCCTGGGAGGCGCCACCGTTGCCCATCGGGATGCCGAGGTAGATCACCCCCTCGGCGTCGGCGAAAACGACGTAGCGCAGGCTGCGGCTGGAACTCCAGAAGCGCTCCGCCACCGTGGCCAGCTCCCGGTCGGCGCCACGGGCCACCAGGGGGTTGACGTTGGCGGCCACCAACAGGCCCAGGTCGCGGGCGTAGCGGGTGTCGCTGAGCCGCACATCCTGCTGGATGCCGTTGAGGGCCAGAAAGGTGATGCCGGTCATCAGCAGGCTGACCACCAGGGTGGCCACCGCCAGCAGCTTGGTCTGCAGGCTGAACTCGGCCCACCAGCGGGCCAGCCTGTCGCGCCAGTCCGTCATCGGCGGCGCACCTGATGGCCGATGTCGCGGCGGAAGGTCATCCCCGCGAAGCCCACCCGCTCCAGGCCGCCGTAGGCGCGGGCGAAGGCGGTGTCGAAGTCGTCCGCCTGGGCCACCAGCGCCAGCACCCGACCGCCGGTGGTGCGGCAGGTGCCATCGGCGTCGAGGCGGCTGCCGGCGTGGAACAGCTGCAGGTCGTCGCCGCTCGCCAGGGAGCCGCTGATCGGATCGCCCCGGCGCACCGCGCCGGGATAGCCCTCGGCGGCGGCGATCACGCAGGCGCTGCAGCCGGGGCGCACGCTCAGGGGCGGGGCGGCGCCCAGGTTGCCCTCGGCGCAGGCCCGCAGCACCGCCGCCAGCTCCGGCCCGAGCAGGGGCATGAGGGTTTCGCACTCCGGATCACCGAAGCGGCAGTTGAATTCGATCACCCGCGGCCCGTCGGCGGTGAGCATCAGGCCGGCGTAGATCACGCCGCGGTAGTCGACGCCCCGGGCTTGCAGACGGGCGAGGGTGGGTTCGAGCACCTCCCGGCGCACCCGCTCCAGGCCGGCGGCGTCGAGCATGGGCGCCGGGGCATAGGCGC
>JBILEP010000353.1:0-2696 GCA_044352045.1 Cyanobium sp.
CTCCAGCTCCCGCGCCACCTCCCCGTAGAGGCGGTTGAGCTTCTCCGGCTTCTGATCGGGGATGGCGCCGATGCGCAACTCCACGCCGTCGCGGCTCTGGGCCTGGACCGGGCTGAGCCAGCCCGCACCAGCCAGGGGAAAATGGGGGAGCAGCAGCGCCAGCCCGGCGGCGGCGGCCAGCAGCAGGGCGCGGCGGCGGGCCCGGCCAGCCGGGGAGGGGGGGGGAACGGGGCGGGCCATGGCCGGATTCAGCCGCTTCTGTGCTTCCATCGTGCCCGACAGGACCGTCGGCCCAGCCTGGGCCCTTCGCGCCCCGCCCTGATGTCCCCTTCCTCCCCCCAGCTGGCGGGCCTCGCGGTGCCACTCGATGGCCTGCCGGTGGCGATCCTCTGCTGCGAGCGCCAGGCCGATCCGGCGGTGCGCTTCACCAACGCCGCCTTTGTGCGGGGCTTCGGCTTCCGGGCGGCCGAGATCCCCCGGCTCTCCGACTGGCTGCGCCACGCCTACCCGATCGATGCCTACCGCCAGCGGGTGCTCGACCAGTGGCAACAGGCCGCCGACCTCGCCGCCCGCGAGGGCCTCGGCTCCCTGCAGTGCCGGGTGGAGGACGGCAGGGGCGAGCGGCGAGAGGTGCAGCTGCAGCTCAGCGTCCATGGCGAGTTCATTCTGGCGGCGGTGATCGATGTCACCCCCCACCGCCGGGCGGAGGCGGAGCTGGAGGAGGCCCGCGCCATCCGGGCGGAGATGGCCCTCTCGATCACCGAGGCGATCCCCGTCGGCACCTACACGATGGTGATGACCCCGGATCGGCCGGTGGCCTACTTCCAGTTCCTCAGCGAGCGCTTCCTGCAGATCACCGGGCTGGAGCGGGCCCGTGCCCGGGAGAATCCGCTTGAGGCCTTCGCCTGCGTTCACCCCGACGACTACGAGGAGTGGCTGCGGCTCAATGCCGAGGCCTTCGCCGCCAAGCGCCCGTTCCGGGGGGAATGCCGGGTGGTGGTGGAGGGGGAGACCCGCTGGATCACCGCCGAATCGGTGCCACGCGACCTCGACGATGGCTCCACGGTCTGGGAAGGCGTGCTGATCGATGTGACCGAACGGGTGCTGGCCCAGCGCTCCCTGCGGGCGAGCGAGCGGCGCCTGCAACGCATCCTCGACAACCTGCCGGTTCCGGTCGGCACCATGCGGCTCGGGGAGGGGGGAGGGGAGGGAGAGCTTTTCCAGAACCGCTGCTTCACGGAAACCTACGGCTGGGACGCCTCCGCCCTGCACGATCTGGACAGCTGGTTCGCCCTGGCCTATCCCGACCCCGCCTACCGGGCGGAGGTGCGGCAGCGCTGGGAGCGGGACCTGGCCGAGGCGACCGCCAGCGGCGGCCGGGTGCGGGAGGGGGAATACCGGGTGCGCTGCGCCGACGGCCGCGATCGCGATGTGCTGATCAGCGGCATCCGCCTCGACGATCTGCTCGTCGTCACCCTGCTGGACATCAGCGAGCGGCGGCAGGCGGAGCGGCTGATGGAGCAGAAACTGCGCAGCAGCCTCACGGCAGCGGCCGTGGCCCACGAGATCAACCAACCTCTCAGCGCCATCCTGCTCCACGCCCGCCTGGCCCGTGGTCGCCCAGGCAGCGGCGGGGGCTCCAGGCCCGGCGCCGAGCTGGCGGGCTGTCTCGACGCCCTGATGGAGGAGGCCGAGCGGGTGGTGACGATCACCGAGAAGATGCGCTGCCTGCTGCGCAACGTGCACACCGAGGCCCGGCCGCTGGATCTGGTGACGGTGGCGGAGAGCGCCCTGCTCTATCTGCGACCCCGGCTCGAGGCCGGCGGCGTGGAGGTGCTGCGGGAGGGCCTGGAGCAACCGGCCTGGATCGCCGGCGACGCCGACCAGCTGCAGGTGGCAGTCAGCAACCTGGTGCGCAACGCCCTCGAGGCCCTGCGGGGCAGTGCCGATCCCCGTCGCGTCGCCGTGGCCATCGGCCGCGGGCCGCAGGGGGTGGAGCTGCGCATCGGCGACAGCGGGGCCGGCATTCCGGAGGGGGTGATCGCCGGACTGCCGCTGATCACCACCAAGCCCGATGGCAGCGGCATCGGCCTGTTCGTGGTGGGCACCACCGTCGACAACCATGGCGGGGTGCTGCAGTTCGGCACCTCCCCCCTGGGGGGCGCCGAGGTTCGGCTGGCCTTTCCCCCCCTGCAGACACCGTGAGCGCCCAGCCGTCCGCCCCCGGCCTGGAGATCCGGGCGTTTCTGGCGGCGGGCGGGCCGATCCTCGATGTGCGCAGCCCCGGGGAATTCGCCCGCGGCCACATCCCCGGGGCCGAAAACCTGCCCCTGTTCAGCGACGAGGAACGGGCGGAGATCGGCACCCTCTACCGCCAGGCGGGACGGCAGGCGGCGGTGCGCCATGGCCTGGAGCGGCTCGGTCCGCGCCTGGCCACCCTGGCCGATGCACTGCTGCGGGCAGCGGCCACCGCCGAGGGTTCCCCATTGCGCCTGCACTGCTGGCGGGGGGGGATGCGCTCGCTCAGCGTGGCCGCGCTGGCGGGCAACCTCGACCTGCCGGTGCGCGTGCTGGCGGGGGGCTACAAGGCCTGGCGGCAGTGGGTGCTGCTCCAGTTTGAGCGCCCCTGGCCCCTGCGCCTGCTGGGCGGTCGCACCGGCAGCGCCAAGACGGAACTGCTGCTCGCCCTGCGCCAG
>JBILEP010000354.1:0-2695 GCA_044352045.1 Cyanobium sp.
AACGGCGGGAGGCAGAGCGTCGCCTTGGCGGAGCAATCTTCAACTTCAACCGCCTGATTGTCTGGAGTGCCTTGATCACGGTGATCCAGCGCTCCTACGACTATTTCTCGCGCTTCCTTCCCTGGTTGGTAATCGCGCCGCTCTACTTCGCCAAGCAGAAGGATTTCGGAGTATTCGGACAGGCAGGCATTGCCTTTTCCCAGGTGTTCTTCTCGGTGAGCTTCATTGTCAACAATATCGAGGAACTGGCCTCCTTCTCCGCCTCGATCAGCCGCCTCGAGGGCTTCCAGACCCGGATTGAGAAGATCAGCGGCTTGCTCCTCGGCGGCCAGGCCAACCTGTTGGGCGCGGCCCCGCCGCCAGCCGACAGCGGCTCCGCGATCCTGCTGGAGAACGTCGATCTGGTGCCGCCGCGCAGCACGCGCCGCCTGATCCACAACCTCAGCCTCAGCGTCGCCGCCGACCAGCGCCTGCTGGTGGTGGGGCCCTCCGGTTGCGGCAAAACCTCCCTCCTGCGCCTGATCAGCGGCCTGTGGGACACGGAGACCGGCCGGGTGCAGCGCCCGCCCGAAAGCGATCTTCTATTCATCCCCCAGAAGCCCTACATGCTGCTCGGCAGCCTGCGGGAGCAGCTCTGCTATCCCCAATCCCCCGATCGCTTCAGCGATGAGCAGCTGCGTCACGTGCTCGAGCAGGCCTATCTGCCGGATCTGATCCAGCGCTATCCCGATCTCACCGTCAAGCAGGACTGGCCGCGCCTGCTGTCCCTGGGGGAACAGCAGCGGCTGGCCTTCGCCCGACTCCTGCTCAACGGACCCCGCTTCGTGGTGCTCGATGAGGCCACCAGCGCCCTGGATGTGACTACCGAGAAGCGGCTGTACCAGCTGCTGGTGGAGCGGGAGATGGCCTTTGTCAGCATCGGCCACCGCCCCACCCTCACCCAATACCACGACACGGTTCTGGAGCTCGACGGCCGCGGCGGCTGGCGGGTGCTGCCGGCCGAGGGCTATACCTTTGGTCTCTCCTCCTGACCCCACCCCCAGCCCCGAGCCGATGCATGACAACGCCGATCCCGCCGCCCCACCGGCCACCAGCGCCACCACGGGCGATGCCCCGGCCTTCGGCTGGAGCGCCTACGCCGAACGGGTGAACGGCCGCTTCGCGATGATCGGCTTCAGCGCCGTGCTGCTGATCGAGGCGATCAGCCACGACACCTTTCTGCACTGGGCCGGCTTGGTGCCCTGAGCCCGCGCCGCCGCGGCAGCCCCTAAGGCACCGCGATCAGATCCACCTGCCAGAGCCCATCGCGGCTCACCTCCACCGCCAGCTCGCGGCCGTCGGCCCGCAGGCTCACCCGCTTGGGCACGCCCGGCGGTTGCATGGCGATCCGCTCCACGCTCAACAGGGAGCGCCGGTAGAGCACCAGTTCGGTGCGGCCCTCAAGCTGGCGCACCACCGCCAGCCGCTCCCCCCGTTCATCCACCGCCACGCTCAGGGGCTGGGCATCGGGCCGGTTGAGACCCGGCAGGGGCACGGGAGCCTGGTTCTCCACATCCACCAGCAGAACCGCGTCTCGCTCGCCCCGGCGGGCGATCAACGCCAGCCAGCGGCCAGCCAGGCTCGGGGCGCGGCCCGCCCCCGCCAGGTCGAGCTGCCGATCCAGGCCCGCCAGCGGCTGGGGCAGATCGCCGAGGCAGCCACCCAGGAGCAGGGCCAGGGACACCAGCGAGGCCAAGGGACGCTGCCGTTTCATGGCGGGCTCTGCGGCCCGCCGCCCCGCACGGGCAGACCGGCGGGCAGGTCGGGTTCCAGCAGGGGGGAGAGGGCGAACAGCCGGATACGGGGGCGCCCGGCCTGCACCGCCTCGATCGCCAAGCGTCGGGCATCGGGGGAGAGGCTGAGCCGCTCCGGTTCCAGGTCCGGGGGCAGCATCAGCCGGTGCAGACGGCCGCTGGCCCGGTCTTCGATCAGGGCCAGCCGGCGACGCCCCTGGCCGGCCAGCACCGCCAGGTAGCGACCACTCCAGCTGAGGGAAGGGGACCGGTGGGGGGGATCACCGCGCAGGTGGCGCAGGGGCAGCACCCGGCCGCTGGCCTGCTCCTGGAGCAGCACCGTCGGCTGGCCGGCCCTGGCCACGATTGTGGCCAGCAGGCGCCCGTCGCCGCTGAGGGCCGGATCCTCCCGGTCGACCCGGCCCAGGCCGAGGGGAGCGGCGGGACGGCGGCCCCAGCCCACCACGGCGCAACCGGGCAGCCAGGCCGCCAGGAGGAGCAGCGCCAAGATGGGGCGCCAAGGGGAGCGGCGCCAAGGGGAGAATCGGCCCAGCGGTTCAGTCGTCGAAGCGGGAGCTGTTGTCCCGCTGCCGGGGGACGTCGCCACCGCCCTGGGGAGGGGTGGCGGGCCGGCGGACCGGGGTGTAGTCGGCATCGCTCATCGGCGCGGCGCCGCTGGCGCTGGAGCGGATCGGCGAACCCTGGGGCACGCCGGGAGGAGTGGCCGGGGCCGCGGACGCGCGGCCGGCGCCAGGCTCGGGGCTTGGGCCTCGCCGGCTGGAGCGAGGCATGTCGCTGGCGGCGGTGGGCCTGCTGCCGCGCCGCACCTCCGCACCGGCCTCCCGCTCCCGCCGCCTGGCTCCGAACTCCGGGCTGGCAGCCCGGGCTGAGGAAGCGCTGTAGCGGCTGCGAGGGCTTTCCGC
>JBILEP010000355.1:0-2690 GCA_044352045.1 Cyanobium sp.
GGCATCGATGAATGGAGTCGGCAGGTGGATCCGGCGGTGCCACGCTATTGAGCCGGGATGTTGACGATGCCGCGCGGATCGAGCCGCCCTGGGCCGTATTGAAGGGATTCCTTGCCTACGATCCCCACCACACCCGCGCGGGCCCACCCGACCCTTCCTCCTTGGACTGCCTGCCGCGGCGACAACAGGACGTGCTGCGCGCCACGGTGCGCCATTACGTGGACACGGTGGAACCGGTGGGAAGCCGCGTGCTGGTGCGCCGTTTCGGCCTGCCGGCGAGCCCGGCGACGGTGCGATCGGCCATGGGCGCCCTGGAGCAGCGGGGACTGCTCACCCAGCCCCACACCTCCGCCGGCCGGATCCCCAGCCAGCAGGGCTACCGCCTGTATGTGGACCAGCTGCTGCCGGCCCCCGGGGCGGCGGCCCAGCAGCTGGAGCGGGAACTCACGGGACTCACCCTGCGCTGGTCAGCCCTGGACGACCTGCTGCTGCAGCTGGCCCGCCGCCTGGCGGATCTCACCGGCCTGCTGAGCCTGATCAGCCGGCCGGTGCGGCCCCGACCCCAGCTGCAGGCGATCCGGCTGGTGCCCAGCGGCCCGCGGCTGCTGGTGTTCCTGGTGGAGGGTGCGGCCCTCACCACCCACCTCAACCTGGGTCTGCCCAGCCGCCTCCGCCCCCAGGTGCCGATCCTGGAGCGCTGGATCCAGGCCCAGCTGGAGGTGGACGGCTACCTCGACTGGAGCCGGCTGCCGGCGGAGCTGGGCGAGGGCGGGGCGCTGTTGCGCCAGGCGTTGGAGAACCACGGCAGCCAGCGGGGCGGCGAAGCCGAGGCGATGGTGGCGGCGGGGCTGGGGGGCCTGCTGGCCCAGCCGGAATTCCGCAGCAGCTCCAGCCTGCTGCCGTTGGTGCAGTTGGTGGAGCAGCGGCCGCGCCAGCTGCTCGGACCCAGCGCCGCCGAAGTGGAGATCGCCGCCAGCCTGAGCGAAGCGATCTGGATCGGCCGCGAACATCCCCAGCCCGCCCTGGAGGAATGCGCGGTGGTGCAGGCCACCTACCGCTGCGGCGA
Organism: Cyanobium sp.; assembly: GCA_044352045.1. Classification (GTDB taxonomy): domain Bacteria; phylum Cyanobacteriota; class Cyanobacteriia; order PCC-6307; family Cyanobiaceae; genus Cyanobium. The sequence continues at coordinate 1,067 of JBILEP010000355.1, forward strand.
CGGCGCCGAGGGCCAGGTGGCGCTGATCGGACCGATGCGGATGGCCTATGCCACGGCCCGCGCCGCGGTTCAATCGGTGGCGTCGATCCTGCAGCGACTGCTGAGCTGACGCACCCACCATGACCTATTGCGTTGGTTTTCTGCTCAAGGCGGGGCTGGTGTTCGCGTCCGATTCGCGCACCAATGCCGGGGTGGACTACATCTCCAGCTACAGCAAGATGCACGTGTTCCAGCCGGCCCCCGATCGGCTGTTCGTGCTGCTCACCGCCGGCAACCTGGCCACCGCCCAGGCGGTGCTGAACCGCATCCGGCGCGACATCGCCGACCACCATGACGCGGCAGGGGCGGGCGGCAGCGCGGGCGAGGGTCCGAACCTGCTCACGGCCCGCCACCTGTTCGAGGCCGCCGATTACGTGGGCGGGCTGAGCGTGGGGGTGCAGGCCAAGGTGGCGCCGAGCTTGCGGCAGACGGGCGCCAGCGCCGAGGTGAGCTTCATCCTCGGCGGCCAGATCGCCGGCGAGCCGCACGGCCTGTTCATGATTTACCCCCAGGGCAACGCGATCAGCGCCACCACCGAAACCCCCTTCCTGCAGATCGGCGAGAGCAAATACGGCAAGCCGCCACTCGATTACATCGGCCACACCGGCATGACGCTCGAAGACGCCGGCCGCCTCTGCCTGGTGTCCCAGATCGTCACCCGCCGCTCCAACCTCACCGTCGGCCCGCCGTTCGAGATCGCCATGGTGCCGCGGGATGAGCTGCGGGTGAGCCGGCGGCTCAAGCTTGGCAAGGAGTCGCCAGAGATCAACCGGGCGATGGAAACCTGGTCGCGGGCGATGGTGGAAACGATCGGCAAGCTGCCGCGCTTCGCCTGGGAGGAGGACCCGCTGTGATCACGCCGGGTCGCACTGCCAGGCAATCGGCGATCACGAGCTGCCCCTGCGTTCCGCCCAACAGAGCCGTAGCATCTGCTGCACTGATTGCGCCGAGGCGATGGCGCACGACTTGACATCGCGGCAACAACCGTGCTACCAACGAAAGCGAGATGATTGAATTGGATGGAACCGCAGATTGCTGATGCACTAGAAAAACTTCTGGCGCACATGGATGCGACACGAGTCCATACTTGGCATGGCAAGGAAACGCCACACGCCCATCTTCTGGCACAGATGAGCGGGACCTTTGACCGGGCTCGCCACCCAAAATCACTGCATAGATTCTACGGCCAAGTCTACAGTCAACACGGATAAGATGGATACATCGCCGAGATATTTTCTCGCATCGGCCAGGGGCGTAAAACTTTTTTGGAAATCGGCGTAGAGAACGGCCTCCAGAACACGACGCGCTTTCTTCTGGAACAAGGATGGCGCGGCGCCTGGATTGAGGGCAATGAAGAATACGCCAAAGAAGCACGTCGCACCTTTTCCTCATTCATTGAGGCTGGCAGCCTCAATGTTATTTCGGCAAGCGTCACCGCAGAAAACGTCAACGATCTCGTCGAAAAAATTGATTTGGGAAACGATTTTGACCTCATTTCGGTTGATATCGATTTTAACACAAGCCACGTCTGGCGCGCACTGAATGCACGTGGGAGAGCCTACTGCATCGAATACAACTCCTCCAT
>JBILEP010000356.1:0-2683 GCA_044352045.1 Cyanobium sp.
AAGCGGCGTTGCAGATTTATCGCGATGCGGTGATCAGCCAGGCCAGCGCTTTCTACACCCCCAGCCAGATCCAGGCCTGGGCCGGCCACGCCCATCAGGGTGAGGCGGTGCGGCAGGCGCTGCTGCGCGGCCATGGCCTGGTGAGCTGTGCCGACGAGGCGCCGCACGAGGGGCTTGGCGCGTTTGAGGCGTTTGCCCTGCTCGATCCGATCGATCGTCTCTCCCTTCTTTATTGCCGGGGCCGCTCCAGCCGCCGCGGCCACGGCCGCGCCCTGGTGCGGGCCCTTGAGGAGAAGGCCCGGCAGGCCGGCTGCCCCCGTCTGCGCACCGAAGCCAGCCAGCTTTCCCGGCCGCTGCTGGAGGCTCTCGGCTGGTGGGTGGAAGCGGAGGAAACGGTGCAATTCGCCGGCGCCAGCTTTGTGCGCTGGCGGATGATCAGGGATCTTTCCTGAGCGCTTTCCCTCCCCATGGCCGAAGAGCACCTGCGGCAGTTCCTGGAGAAGGTGCGGCAGCTCAACGCCTTCGTGGCCCTCTGCGAAGCCCGGCCCGCCCTCCGGCAGCAGCTGGTGGCGTGTGGCAGCCATGGGGAGGTGGTGCGGCTGGCCCGGGCCCAGGGGTTCGAGATCGGTCGCCGCTGGGGGGAGAGCCAGGCTCCTGCCGACGCCGGCGACGCCAACCTGCTCGTCGGCGCCTGCCCGGCGGAGGGGCAGGAGCAGCTGCGGGTGCTCCTGGAGCAGCCTGGGCTGCGCCTGGAGCGGATTCACTCCTGCTCGGCCGCAAGCCCCGAGGGCTTCTGGTACGAGCAGAGCGAGCACGAGTGGCTGATGCTCTTGCAGGGCAGCGCCCGGATCGCCTACGACGATGGTCGGCCGGAGCTGGCCCTGCAGCGTGGCGACAGCCTGCTCATCCCGGCGGGCTGCCGCCACCGGGTGGTGGAGACGGATCCGGGGCCCGGGACGATCTGGCTTGCCCTTTTCTGGCGGGAGGAAGGGTGAGCACCGGCTGGCGCACCAGCCAGTAGGCGCCCGCCAGGGCGAGCACGGCGATCCCGAGACCGATCAGGAGCAGGGGTTTGCTCTCCTCCCCGGGGGGCAGCACGATCACCTTCCTGGCCACGGCGGTCATGGCGGTGAGCAGCACCAGCTGGATCTGGACGATGCCCCGGCGCAGGTAGGCGGTGATGTTCTGCAGCACCTCCAGGGCGATGAGCAGGATCAGCAGATCCCCCAGCAGTTCGTTCAGCCGGGTTCCGAACCAGGGCACCCCGGGCTCCAGCAACTGGCGTGCCGTGACAACCAGCAATTGCACCGACCCCACGGCCGTGACCGCCAGGAGCAGGAGCGCCAGCAGGATCGCGATCAGCTTCTCACCCCGGTCCACGAACCGCAGCAAGCGGCGGGAGTCGCCAAGCCGCCTGATGTCGGCCATCAGTTCCTGAAGGGGGAGAAGGTGGGTTTGGCGGGGGTGTTGCTGGGGGGGTTCTCGAGTTTGGTATCGCAGGTCATGGTGCCGTCCGCCGCCGTGACGCAGTTGGTGGGCACCACGCGGGTGGAGGGGCCGACGTCGCTGCCGGGCTTGTTGATGAACGTCTCCACCTGGGCCCGGGCCGGACCGGCGGGAAGCTGACACAGCAGAGCCCCCGTGACCAGGAGCCAGGCGGCGCGGAGAGAGACCGGGGTGGGGAGCATCACGGTGACCGTGGGAAATCCCACTCTGGCGAGTCAGCGTTCCCCCTGCCTTCCTCCGGAGCCAGTCTCAATCGTCCTGGTCGGAGCGGATCTCCTCGAGCAACAGGTCGAGCTGGTCGAGAGGATCGCCGCCGGCAACGGCGAAAGGAGCCCCCTCCCCAGGGCCACCGTCCTCCCCGTACCAGAGGTCTTCGATGCCGCAGAGCTTCTCCGCCAGGCCGGGGAGCCCCTGCTGGCGATGGATGCGGTGCAGCTCTTCCAGCAGCACCGGCATGCGGATCGAGGTGGCGCGCAGCGCCCGGCGCAGGTCGGCCTGGGTTCGACCGGCATGGCGCAGCCAGTCCTTCAGAAAGGCCTGAAGGTCATCGAGCTGCGCCTCCGAGAGGGGTGGTGCGGGGGGAGCCATCAGGGGGGGCCGCCGCCAGGGTCACGGTCAGCGGGACAGGGGGAACCACTGATCCAGTCTGTCCTTCGCCCGGGTGCGGATGGCCGGGGTGATGTGCCGGCTGCAGAGGCCCAGCAGGGCGGTCAGGGCCACCAGGTCGTCGCTGAAACCGGCCGCCGGCAGGAAATCCGGGATCAGATCGAGGGGCACCATCAGGTAGGTGAGGGCCGCCAGCACCGTCAGCCGGGCCTGGTGGGGGGTGGCCCCATCGACGAGCATTTCGTAGCACTCGAGGGCCGGACGGGCGATCGTTCGCCCCGTGCGGCGCAGCAGCCTGGCGAGCACGCCTTCCTCGACGAGGTCTTCGGGGAGCACCTCGGCGTGGACGGAATCCTGGGGGGTGGGGCCCGCGGCGGTGGGGGCGGCGGACATGGGCGTTGCCTCGGAGGTGGATGGCCCGGATGGGCTCGTGACGCGCTCAATCCTGGGGGCAAGGTGGCCCTGGCGCAGGGGGGAGCACCGAAAGGGGGAGGGGGGAGAACCGATCCCCTCCCCGGGCCACGGCCTCAGGCCTCCACCAGGCCGCTCTCGATGCCGGTCTTGCGCAGCT
>JBILEP010000357.1:0-2677 GCA_044352045.1 Cyanobium sp.
CAGGGCTACGGCGGTCTTGGTTTTGCCGGTGCCGGTGGCGCATGCCAGCAGGATCTCCCGCTGCTGCGCTGCGATCGCCGCTTCCACCGCTTCGATCGCCCGGCGTTGATAGGGCCGCAGCGGAAACCCGAAGCTGAACGCCTCGCGGCGCAGCTTCTCCTCGGCGCTGTCGATGTCCTGCCGCGCCAGCTGGCGCAATCCCTCCGGCGAGTACCAGCCTTCCAGGGGCACCGCCAGATTGGTGGGGCGGCGCAGATCACGGAACCAGATGCCGCTCTTGGTGCGCAGCTGCCGCAGGAACGGCCTGCCATTGCTGGAGAACGCAAATGGGATCAGGAATTCCGCCTCCGCTCCCCAGCCGCTGGCGCTCAGCTCCATCTCTTCGCTCGGCTGGAAGTGGCGGCAGTAGCGCTGGGCCTGGGGCAGCACGCCCGCCACATCCTTGTTGGCCCGCTTGGCCTCCACCGCCGCCATGGGCGTGAGTCCAACGAAGAGCACATAGTCGGCGGGTCCGCCGCTGGTTGGCCACTCGGCGATGGCCAGGTTGCGGTTCTTCTGAGGCCGGGTGCCCGCGCTGTAACGCAGCCGGATGGAATCGGCCTCCCAGCCAGCCTGGCGCAGCTGGGCATCGATCAACTCCCGGGTAGCGGCTTCGCTGAGCTCCAGCCGTTGTGCGGCCTGCTGCGAGGCCTGGCGCAGGGCGGCCATCGCACCATTGCCCTGACGGCTGGCGGCAGCCTGCAGCTCGGCCAGACGGACCACGAGCGCCGTCTTGTCGGCTTCCACCGCCATAGCGCGTTGCTCCCACTCCTGTTGCTCCCGCAGCGCTTGATCCCCCGCGGTGGGTGGCGGCGGAGGCTGAAACGGACCGCTGCGGAACTCCGGATCGGAGAAGGTGCGATGGAACCACACCCCCAGCTGCCAGGCCAGGCGCAGGGTTTTCAGGGCCGTGGCGTGATCCCCCTGCATCTCGTGATTGGCCAGGTTGCCCTTGCGCCGCAGCACATGGAACAGCCCGGCGATCTCCCGGTCCAGACACCCCTCGGCCTCCAGGCGCCGCAACAAGACCTGCTGGGTCTCCTCGATCCGCAGCTCCAGTCCGAAACGAGAGGCCGTGTGCTGCGCCAAAAGCTCCCCCAGTTGCCGCAGCTTGAGCAGGGCGGTGTTCGGATCCTCCGGGAAATACCGCTCTGCCAGCACCCCCAGGCGGAAAAGCTGCTCGTCGTAGCTCTGTAGGTGGAGGAAGTTCGGGCTCACACCATCACCACCCACTGATGGTGCTTGTCATCGCGATTGGGGGGCCATCTCCTAAACCTCCCCCAGCAGCTTCCGAACCAGAACGATCAGCTCCTTCTTCGTGAAACTCTCCAAGGGCGGCGGTGGTGGGGTCACGCCATGGTCTTCCAGAACCTTGGCCAACGCGGCCTTCTGCAGCTTGTACGTGCCTTTGATGCCATGCTCCCTGCACAGCCGCTTGAGGCTGGCCACAGACTGCTTCAGGAAACTGCCCTTGCCCAGCAGGGCTTGGGGAGGTTGTGCGCCTCCTGGCTGCGCCTCCTGAAGGGCTTGCAGGGCAGCAGCGGAACGCTGCAGATGGTCTGCCACCCGACGGTACACCCGCGCATCGGTGCCGGCCAATTCTCGGTTGGTCTGCTCCAGCAGATCGGCGATTGAAGGCCCTGTGCTCATCGCTGCCCACCGATCTGGTTCGCAGGATTGGCCTCCTCGGCCGCTTCGGCGGCCAATGCAGCCGCCCTGGCTTTCACCGTTCGCCAGCGCGTTGCCTGCTCAATCAAGCGGCGGAACATCTCCACCAGCCAGAAGCCGCTCTGACGCTCGCTCTCATCAATCAGGCCCACCATCGCATCGCCCGTTTCCTCCAGTTCGCGGATCACGCCGCCAAGCTTCATGTTGAGAGCATGGAGCCGGGCCTTCGCCCGTGCCTCATCCGCCAGATCGGCCTCCAGCTCCACCAGCTCTCGCTGCAGCTCGGCGATCACCACCCCCCGCCGATCGCTCTGGGCCTTCAGGACGCCCCTGGAGCGATTGGCGGACACGAGAGCCGCACGGCATTCCCGATAGGTGCCCTCAAGAGCCTCGGGGGCCGGGGAAACGGGGAAGTCGGTGGCTGAGCGGAGGGGCATGGGTCAACGACCGGATGGAGACAGGCGATCGGGAGGAAGAGAGCTCTGGTTGGCAGAGAGCTTTAACATAAGCACCCCAAGCAAGGATGTGCTGGCGTTTACTGCTCCCCAGCGTCGTCGCCAACCTCAACGCAGAACGGAATGGTTAACCGCCGCGCGCGCAACTCTGACCAGGCTGTTCAGAACAACAAAAAGCCCCCCGTCCAGCGGGGGGCTTGCGGAAAGAGGGAGCTCCGGCCGGGGCCGGAGCGCACCACTCACTTGCTCTCGGTGAACTCCGCGTCGATCACATCGTCGCTGGAGGCGGCGCCAGCCCCGTTGCCGTTGCTGCCGTTGCCTCCGGCAGCAGCATCGGGGGCGCCGGCGGCGCCCGCCTGCTGGTACACGGCGGCACCGGCGGCATAGAGGGCCTGCTGCAGCTGTTCGAGCACCGTCTTGATCGTGGCGGTGTCGTCTTTCTCGACGGCCTCCTTGAGCTGGGCGCTGAACTGCTCCACCTTGGCCTTGTCCTCGGCCCCCACCTTGTCGCCCAG
>JBILEP010000121.1:0-6337 GCA_044352045.1 Cyanobium sp.
CACCAAGAACATCCTGCTCAATGAAGGTCTGCGTGCCTGGATGGCACCGGCTGACCAGCCGCACGAAAACTTCGTCTTCCCTGAAGAGGTTCTGCCCCGCGGCAACGCTCTTTGATCTCCGCGATTACGAGTTGTTATTCCGGCGCCCCCTTGGGGGCGCTTTTTTGTGGCTTGCTATAGCTTGTCGCCATGTGCATGATTGTGATTGACCTGGCTTTTCTTTGCCCTTGGCTTCTGCCTGTATGCAGGAGCGCTGACGTTACGGCATCTCTGGTTCCAGACTTCCGCCTGGGATCTGGCGATCTTTGATCAGGCTGTTTATCTGATTTCTCAGGGATTACCCGCCCAGAGCAGTCTGCTTGGCCATCACATCCTCGCGGACCATGGCGCCTTTGTCCTGGTTCCGCTCGGCTGGCTCTCAAGATTGATTCCTTCGCCGGCCCTGCTGTTCCTCGTCCAATCGGCGGCCTTGGCCGGGGCCGTGTTTCCCCTGGCCGCCCTCGCTCGCTGGCGCGGGCTTTCCCGGAGTGCCACCGCGGCCAGCCTGGCGATGCTGCTGCTTTATCCGGTGGTGTTCAACACCGCCATCTTTGACTTCCATCCTGAAACGCTTGCGTTTCCGCTCGTGATGCAGGCTTTGTGGTGGTTGGAGCGCAGGGCTGCCGGCGATGAGCTGAGGGTGTTTTTTGTGTTGCTTCTGGCCTTGACCTGCAAGGTTGGCCTTGCCCTGCTCGTGCTTGGCATCGGCGGCATTCTCCTGCTGCAAGCACGGCGCCGGATCGGCGGCTGCCTGCTTGGCCTCGCGGTGGCCTGGTTTGCTGCGGTGGGGACCTGGCTGATTCCCCTGCTTGGAGGGGGGCAGGCTGAGCTGATGCGCCATGCCGGCAAATTTGGGCTGGGTCAGGCTGATCTGGCCGCCGGGCATCTGGACTGGCTGGTTGTGCTGGGTCGTCTGATCAGCCAGTTGTTCTCGCTGGCCAGTGGCGAGTATCTGCTGCTGTTGCTGCTGCCTGTTTTGTATGTGCTCCTGCATCGCCAGCGCGGCCGCTTCTTTTTTGCCCTGCTTCCTTTCGCGCCATTAATGGTGCTGAATCTGGCGGCGTCAAGGCCGGCCATGAAGGATCTTGTGCACCATTATTCACTGCTGTTGGTTCCTTTCCTGGCCCTCGCCGTTCAGCAGACTCTGGCGCCCGGTCGGCACGGGATTGGCGACTATCCGAGCTGGTGTCTGGGCCGGGTGCCAGCCGTCGTGATCGCCTGGGCATTGATCACCTTTCTGTTGTTCTCCAGAATCGGCTTCTTCCTGGGTTCCTTCCAGGAACATCGCGACCACCTGGGAGCTATGCGTGAATCTTTGACACGGGTTGACCCCAGGGGCGCACTCTTGGTGAGCAACAATTTTGCTCCCCATGTCTCGCACAGGCAGCAGCTTTCAATTGTCAGCGCCAAGCAGATGCAGCGGCTGGATCACTACGATCAGATTCTGCTCGACGCTCGCCATCCGGGCTTCGAAGCCTCGCCATCTCTGCTGCGCAAGTTGCGGCAGCGGCTGCAGACCATGCCTGAGTTCCGTCTGATTTTTAATCGCGATGACATCTGGCTCTACCAGAACAGTCGCCGCAAAAGCTGAACGCCTTCCCCGGGGAGCGGCGGATGATCCCCGGGAGGAGATCACGGCTTTTCCCCTCAGAAATGGCCTGATAACGCCCGGCACTCCCACCTGTTCCAACCCTCTTCGCCGGTTTGCTCCAGTCGGCAGCGGCCCTCTTGCCCCTGGTCTCCCGGCTTGGAGCGGGCGAGCATCCGGAAGCTGTGCGATGGCCAAGGCGCCCCCCTCTCCTCCAGAGGGGCTGAGCTCACATTCAGATACCAGAGCAGGCTTGGGCGCTGCGTCTGCCCATCGCCGTCGAGGAGAAGCACCGGCGAGTCCCCGTTCCGTCTCGCCGCCAGCGCCAGGGCCGGTGCGATCGAGGGTTGTTCACCGAGTTCCCAGTTCCAGAGTGGGCCCGCGAACAGCACCCCCAGGGCTAGAAACCAGCCGGTGGCCATCACCAGGATCGCCCGCCCCGGTCTGGCGACCCTGCCCGGCCAGCCCAGTTGCCGTCCACCCAGAAGGAGGCCGATCCCCGCCGGAGCCACGGCCATCAAGCCGATGGCTGGAACCGGCTTGCCCGGCAGCAGCAGCAGCACCAGCGCGGCGATCAGCAGCAGACCCCCCAAGCCCCACCAGAGTGCTCCCAGGGCACGGCGCAGCCGGCCCGACCGCGCTCCCGTTGCCAGATCGGCCAGCACCGCTCCGCAGGCCAGGGCGAAGGGTGGCCAGAGCAGCAGGCTGTACCAGGGGAGCTGGGTGCGCAGGGGAAACACCAGCAGACCTGCCTGCAGCGCCAGACCCAGGGTCCAGCGCCCGGCCTGTTGATGCCGCTCCCGCCAGGCCTGGGCCAGGGCGAAGGGCAGCAAAGGCAGCCAGGGCCAGCCTCCCACCACCATCTGCGTGAGGGGCATGAGCGGTCCTCCCCCGTTGGCGTTCACGGCCCGCACCAGCCGCCCCATGCCCTGGGGCCCCCACATCACCAGCGCGTCACCGCCCCGCATGGCCAGATGCCATCCGTGCCAAGCCAGGCCGGGGACCAGGCCGAGCAGCAGGCCGGCCAAGAGCCAGCGCCAGCCGGGGCTCTCCAGCTCGCCGTCGAGATGGCGCAGGATGAGCGCTCCTGCCAGCACCGGCATGGCCACGGGCGCTTTGAGCAGCAACAACATCGCTCCCCCCAGACCGGCCAAGAGTCCGCCGCCCAGAGTCCGGCGCGCCCCCTCCCCGGCCGAGAGGATTCCGAGCCACACCAGGGCCATGGCCGTCAGCAGGGTGCCATCCAGCATCGCCAGGCGGCCATGGCGGGCGAGCGGCAGGAGCGTCAGGGTGATCAGCGCCGTGGCGATGGCGGCGTCGGGCCGGCCCGGCCGTAGTCGGACTTGCACCAGGCCCAGCAGGGGCACCAGCAGGGTGGAGCCCAGGGCCGGCAAGAGGCGCACCACCCACTCCGGTGGCAGGCTCGCCGGGTCGCTGCCACTGGCCCAGGTCCAGAGATGGATGGCGCCGGCGATCGCCAGATGAAGTCCGGGAGGTTTGTTGAGATAGGCCCGGCCCAGGTAAGTGGGCAGCAGTGCCTCGGGGAACGGGCTGCGGCTGATCTCCAGGGACACCCGCGCCACCGTCGCTTCATCCCAGTCCCTCAGGGGGACGCCGCCCAGCCCGATCAGCGCCAGAACCAGAGCGGCCAGCCAGAGCGCCAGCAACCAACGCCACGGCGCTTGCGGAGCTGGATGGGAACGGGGCATGGGTGTTCGGCGCAGGTGCCACGGGTTTCGCACCTGGCTCAGTCTTACCCCTCTTCTCACCGCCGATTTCAGCCTGTGATCTGTGCCGCTGCTCACTTCCGTCTGTCTTCAGCCAGACCTCAAGGCCACTGGCGCGCGGGCGGCGAAAACTGGTTACGATCACGCAGTCCCGTCAGCAGTCGTGTGGGGTTCAACCCCGGAGGCACGGCCGGCTGGCATTCGCTCCATCGGAGGAGGTGCCCGTGAGTCCCAGTTGTTCCAGCAAGGGTCTGCTGATCGCGGAGAACGCCGGCTGATTCGGCGCCATTACCCCTGATCAATCGGTTCCGCGCCAGAGCGGACCCGGCGAGAGCCCCCGTCGCCCCCCTGGTTCCAGGTTGGCGGCGGGGGCATCGTTCTTCCACAGCAACCCGGCCTTGCAGACCTGAGGCATTGCGCCGTCATCTTCTTCGGACTGTTGTTCGGCAGGATCGGCTGGCGACTGCCGCCCTGGATTGATGCCCTGGCCAAGGCTCACCTCCGGGTCCCGTTCCCCTCACGGGCGCTGACTGATCTCCAGTTCCACCGCCGCCACGGCCGCCGGCAGGCTCTGGCGCAACGCCCCGAGCCTCGAAAGATCCCCACTCAGCAGAGCGCTGACATCCCGCAGCCCTCGGATCACAGGCTTGTCCCCCGTCGGAGCAGGAAGCTTCTCCAGCACCGATCGCGCTTGCCAAGGGCGCCAGTCCGCCAGGAGAACGACCGCCCGGTAGGTGGCGGGCCAGGGGTTGCTGGGATCCAGCCGCTGCAGGTGCGCGTACAACCCCTGAGCTGATTCCGGGCGATTCTGCAGGGTGCTCAGCAGGGCCAGAGTCCAGAGGGCCTCGCGATTGCCAGGGTCAGCCTGGAGGCGCTGACGGGCCCAAGCCGCCACGCGCCGTTGATAGAGGAGGTGGGCGTCAAGCTGATGCTCCAGCCCGAGGCCTGCGAACAGCGGTGCCAGAGCGCGAGGGCCCTGGGCCATCAGCGGAGCCAGGCGCTGGAAGTCGCCGTCGAAGCGCCGGGCGGCAGGGGCGCCGGCCCGCCGGCGCCAGAGTTCCAGCTCCAGATCATGGCCGCCTCGCCAGTGCCGCACCCGCTCAAAGCGCCCGTCCTTGCGAATGGCCTGACTTAGTTCCCGGGCGCTTGGCCGTCGAGTCCCCTGATCTCCTGTGGCCAGCAGCAGCCAGTCGGCGCTGGCCAGAACCCTCTCCTGCTGCCCGGGCCGCCTCCCCACCTGACGGGCGATGATCCTCCCCCCCGCCAGGCGCCCATAGACCGTGGCGGTGTGCTCATTGAGATCGGGACGGCTGGCCATCAGCAGCACGGTCAGCGGCTGATCCCCCACCCGGCGACGCAGTTCGGCCATCGCCTCCGGCACCGGCAAGCCGGCCTGCCGCTCGATCGCCGCCGCCCGCTCCGCTCCCGTCACCAGACTCGTGGCCAGCACGCCCGCCACCAGGGTGAGCAGGCCGGCGGGGCGCCCCCAGCGCCGTCGCATCGCCTGAGCGATCTGCCACCAGCCCCACGTCAACAGCAGCAGCAGCAAGGGCAGCACCGGCGCGAAGTAGCGGGGGTCCTTGTTGGGGCTGAGGCTGGTGGCCAGCCAGCCGGCCAGGCAACAGCCGATCAGCCAGCGCCAGGCCGCGGCGTGATCGCCCCATCGATAGGCGGCGGCGTGCGTCCGCCGCCAGGGCGCCCAAGCCGCCGCGGCACCCGCCAGACCGATCAGCAGGGTCAGGGGGCCCAACTGGATGGCCAGACGCCGCGGGTACCAGAGCAGCGAGGCCAGGCTCAGGGACCCGGGATCCCCCTCCGCCGCCCCCGATTCGAACACCGCCCGGTTGGTGCCGCCGAGGGTGGAAATCCAGTTGTGGTGAAGCCAGGGCAGCAGCAGCGCCAGCACCACCACAAGGGCCAGCAGCACCTGCAGGCGCCGGTCTCGCCGCCCCAGGCCCCAGGCTGCCGCCCAGAGGCAGGGCAGCGCCACCACCAGCAGGGCGCTTTGCTTCACCAGAATCGCTGCGGCCACCGCCAGGGCGGCCGCCAGGGCCTGACCCCATCCCCCACCCGCCGGCGCCGGAGCCTGCCAGCGGCCCAGCCTCCAGAGGGCCAAGGTGGTGGTGGCGGCCAGGGGCACATCCAGCGTGTAGTCCACCCGCAGTGCTGCCAGGGCCGGCGCGCAGGCCGTCAGGGTTGCGGCCAGAAGGCCAAAGCCGGGTCCACCCAGCTGCCGGCCCCACAGGGCCACCACCAGCAGCAGCAGGCCGTGCCACAGGGCCAGGCTCCAACTGGCGGCGTCGGGGGTCTGGCCTGCCGCCGCCATCACGCTGCCGTTCACCAGGGAGGCCAGGGGCGGGATCTTGGGGGAGAGATCCAGCAGCGCCTGCCATCCCTGCCAGCTGCCGCCGCTCAGTAGGCCCAGGGCTCGGCCGTGGTCCACGGCACTGTTGAGGTAGTCGGCCTGATCCCAGGCGGGCAGCCGTTGATCCAACCCCAGCCAGAGCCGGTCCATCGCCGTGACCAGAAGCCAGAGGCCGATCAGGGCCAGCCACCAGCGCAGGGCTTCCCGTCGGTCTCGCCCGGTGGGGCCCTGATCCCCTGGGTCGGTTGGGTGGTGGCTGGATGTCGGTCCCAGGGGCTGTGGGGGGGGGAGCGGGTCAGTTTGAACCAGCGGCAGCGGTCCTCTCCCGCTTCTGTCACAAGCCCTGTGGTGGAGAAGTTGTGTGATCGCCAATATTTGATGTGGCGCATTGCGCCTTTCTGTGTGAGGACCTATGAAAATCTTCCGGCAACTGCTTGTGGCTCCTGCCGCAATCGGCCTCCTTGCGCCGATTGCTGCCCATGCCGCCGATCTCAACCTGACCGACGTCAACGCCTATTCCTCCAACGGGAGCGCTGACCAGGTCACCAGCATCAATCAATTCTCCGACGTTCGCCCCACCGACTGGGCGTACCAGGCGCTCAGCAACCTGATCGAGCG
>JBILEP010000358.1:0-2666 GCA_044352045.1 Cyanobium sp.
TCGAGCTGATCTCCCTCGATGTGCTGCACGGTTTCTATGTGCCCGCCTTCCGCCTCAAGCAGGACGTGATCCCCGGCAGCGTGATCCGCTACCGGCTCACCCCCACCCGGATCGGCCGCTACCGCCTGCGCGATTCGATGTTCAGCGGCGGCTACTTCGCCCTCAACCAGAGCGATGTGGTGGTGGAGAGCCCGGCCGACTTCGACCAGTGGCTCCAGCAAGCTGCCGCCCAGCCCCTCGCCCCCAGCTGGAATGGAGCCGAGACGCTGCATCGCCGCCGCCTCGAGCGGGGCGACCGCGGCTGGGCCGTGGTGCCGCCCGCCCCTCCCCCCCTGGTGAATGTCGGCCTGGACCCCGACGCCGGCCACGACGCCTGAACCCCAGCAAACCCGCGGCCCCCAACTCCTCCATGTCCAGCTCCGCTCCCTACGATCCCCGCGTGCTGCGGGCGCCCCATCCGGTGCCCGGTGCTCCGGACAACTGGCAGCGCTTCTTCACCTTCAACACCGATGCCAAGGTGATCGGCATCCAGTACATCGCCCTGGCGCTCTTCTATCTGCTGGTGGGCGGCTTGCTGGCGATGGTGATACGGGGGGAGCTGCTCACACCGGAATCGGATCTGGTGGATCCCAGCGTCTACAACGGCCTCTACACCATGCACGGCACGGTGATGCTGTTCCTGTTCCTCTTTCCGATCCTCAACGGCTTCAACAACCTGTTGATTCCGCCGATGATCGGCGCGCCGGACATGGCCTTCCCGAAGCTGAACGCCATCGCCTTCTGGTTGTTTCCCGTCTTCGGCACCCTGCTGATGGCCAGCTTCTTCCTGCCCGGCGGACCCTCCAGCTCCGGCTGGTGGGCCTATCCCCCGGTGAGCACCCAGAACCCGCTCGGCCATGCCCTCAACGGCCAGTTGGTGTGGATCCTGGCGGTGGCCCTCTCCGGCATCTCCTCGATCATGGGGGCGGTGAACTTCGTGACCACGATCGTGCGGCTGCGGGCGCCGGGCATGGGCTGGTTTCGCCTGCCGATCTTCTGCTGGACCGCGGTGGCGGCCCAGATCATCCAGCTGGTGGGCCTGCCGGTGCTCACCGGCGGGGCGGTGATGCTGCTGTTTGATCTGAGCTTCGGCACCAGCTTCTTCCGCCCGGAAGGCGGCGGTGACCCGATGCTTTACCAGCACTTCTTCTGGTTCTATTCCCATCCAGCCGTGTATGTGATGGTGCTGCCGGTGTTCGGCATCTTCTCGGAGCTGTTTCCGGTGTATGCGCGCAAGCCGCTGTTCGGCTATCCGCTGGTGGCCCTGGCCTCGTTTGTGATCACTGGCCTGAGCTTGATCGTGTGGGTGCACCACATGTTCTACAGCGGTACGCCCCAGTGGATGCGCAATCTCTTCATGGTCACCACGATGTTGATCGCCGTGCCCACCGGCATCAAGGTGTTCGCCTGGATCGCCACCCTCTGGCGGGGCAAGCTGCGGCTCAGCACGGCGATGCTGTTCTGCCTGGGCGGCCTGGTGAACTTCATCTTCGCGGGCATCACCGGCGTGATGCTCGCCACGGTGCCGGTGGATATCCACGTGGGCAACACCTATTTTGTGGTCGGTCATTTCCACTATGTGATCTTCAATACGATCACCTTCGGCGTGTTTGCCGCCATCTATCACTGGTTTCCCAAATTCACCGGTCGCCTGCTCTATGAAGGCCTGGGCAAGCTGCACTTCCTGCTCACCTTCATCGGCAGCGCCCTCAACTTTCTGCCCATGCACTGGGCTGGCCTGATGGGCATGCCGCGGCGCGTCGCCTCCTACGACCCGGAATTCGCCCTCGCCAACGTGCTCGCCAGCCTGGGCGCCTTCCTGCTCGGGGTGGCCACGATCCCCTTCCTGCTCAATCTGGTCAGTTCCTGGGTGCGGGGCGAGAAGGCGGGGCCCAACCCCTGGAACGCCATCGGTCTGGAGTGGCTGCTGCCCTCGCCACCGCCGCTGGAGAACTTCGAGGACGACGTGCCCACGGTGCTGAGCGGCCCCTACGGCTACGGCCTGGAGCGTCCGCTCGTCGCCGATGAGGCACGTTATGTGCAGCGGGCTCTGCGAGGGGAAGCATGACCAGCCTCACCCCCCCCGATCCCCGGCCGCCGGCCCATGCCCATGGCGAGGGTCACAACCTCACCGGAATGATCATCTTCCTGTGCTCGGAGAGCGTGATCTTCCTGGCCTTCTTCGCCGGCTACATCGTGTTCAAGCTCTCCTCCCCCATCTGGCTGCCGGCCGGGGTGGAGGGGCTGGAGGTGCGCGCCCCGCTGATCAACACGATCATTCTGGTGAGCAGCAGTTTCGTGGCCTGGTTCGCCGAGATCCAGCTGCGGCGGGGGAACCTCTGGGGCTTCCGCGGCCTGTGGCTGCTGACGATGGCGATGGGGGCCACGTTTGTGGTGGGTCAGGCGATCGAATGGCGGGGCCTGGCCTTCAGCCTGGGCGACGGCGTGTTCGGCGGCCTCTTCTACCTGCTCACCGGCTTCCACGGCCTGCATGTGATCACGGGCCTGCTGCTGATGGCGCTGATGCTCGGCCGCTCCTTCCGCCCCGGCAATTACGCGGGCGGCGAGGCGGGTGTCACCTCGGTGTCGCTGTTCTGGCACTTCGTGGATGTGATCTGGATCCTCCT
>JBILEP010000360.1:0-2665 GCA_044352045.1 Cyanobium sp.
GTTGATCTCCTTCTCCAGGCCCGCCGGGTCGGCGATGCCGTCGACAAACTTCACATCCAGCACCAGATTGCCCTGATCGGTGACCACCGGGCCGGCCTTGCGCGCCGCCATGCGCAGCTCGGCCGCGCCGCCCATGGCCGCCAGATCGCCTCGCACCTGGCGCCAGGCACCGGGGAGCACCTCCACCGGCAAGAGGAAGCCGAGGTTGAGGCGCTCCACCAGCTTGCTGGCATCCACCACCACCACGAAGCGATCGGCCCGGTGGGCCACCAGCTTCTCCTGCACGTGACAGGCGCCGCCACCCTTGATCAGCTGGAAGGAGGGATCCACCTCGTCGGCGCCGTCGATGGCCAGATCGATGCGCTCGATGGCGTTGAGGCTCATGAGGGGGATGCCGAGCTCGGCGGCCAGCACCTCCCCCTGGAAGGAGGTGGTCACCCCGGTGATGTCCCGCAGGGTGCCGCTGCGCAGCCGCTCGCCCAGGGCACGGATCATCAGGGCGGCGGTGGAGCCGGAGCCGAGCCCCAGCACCATGCCATCGCTGATCTGGTCCACGGCGGCCTCGGCCACGGCCTGTTTCATCCGGTCCTGCAGATCGGCCATCACACCCGCTGGAAAGGGCGCGACCGTAGCAGGGCCTTGGGGAAGGCCCCCTCAGCCGGCCTGGGGCAGGGCCTCGGGGCGGATCGAGAGCTCAAGCTCCCGCTGGCCCCGCACGACGGTGAGGGGCAGGGGCTGACCCACCTGGGCCTTCTCCACCTGCTGGAGCAGGGCCGAGGGGGTGGAGACCAGCTGCTGGGCGATGCGCACCACCAGATCGCCGCGGCGCAGGCCCGCCTTATCGGCCGGGCTTTCGGGAATCACCCGCTGCACCAGCGCCCCATCACGCTCGGGCAGCTGCAGCAGGGCCTCGGGATCGCGATTGTTGTCGCGGGCGACGCGGGCGGTGAGGGGCACCAGCTGCAGGCCGAGGTAGGGATGCACCACCCGGCCCCCATCGGCGAGCTGGCCGGCCACCCGCTTGGCCAGGTTCACCGGAATGGCGAAGCCCAGGCCGGCGCCCGGGCCTGAGCGCACCAGGGTGTTGATGCCGATCACCTCGCCCTCGGCGTTGATCAGCGGACCGCCGGAATTGCCGGGGTTGATGGCGGCGTCGGTCTGGATCAGATCGAGGCGCTTGTCGGCGAAGCCGAGGCTGTTGATGTCCCGGTGCAGGCCGCTGACGATCCCCAGGGTGACGGTGCGCTGCAGGCCGTAGGGGCTGCCCAGGGCGATCGCCCAATCGCCCACCTCCAGGCTCTCGGAATCGCCGAGGGGAGCCGCGGGCACGCCGGGGCGGCCGGCGATGCGCACCACCGCCAGGTCGGTGACCGTGTCGCTGCCCACCACCGAGCCCTCCAGCTGGCGGCCATCGGCGAGGGTGACGAACACCGAGTCGACGGATTCGACCACGTGGGCGTTGGTGAGCACCAGGCCGCGGCCGGCATCGATCACCACCCCCGATCCCTGACCCCGTTCCCGCAGGGAGCCGGAGGGTTCGCCGAACAGATCGTGCAGGAGCGGATCGAGGAGCGTCGGATCAAAGGCGGCGCGGGTGGTGGTGCGCTCGGTGTCGATGCGCACCACCGCCGGGCCGACGCGGCGCACGGCATCGGCCACGAAGCTGTGGCGGCCGACGGCGGCATCCGGGGCGGGCCCGTCGGCCGGCGGCTGGGCGAGGGCCCAGGCGCTCGGGCTGGCGAGCAGCAGGGCGGGCACCAGGAGCAGCGGCAGCAGCAGGGCGCCGAGCCAGCGACGGACGGAGCGTTTCACGACGGCTGGTTTCAGCACGGCTGTCAGGGCAGGGGACGCTCAGGGCAGGGTGGGAAGGCTAAAGACCCTGGGCAGGTCCCAGCGCAGCAGCCGGTGGCGGATTTCCCCCGTCTCCCCGAGTTCGAGCAGGCGGCCGCCGGGATCGTCGGCGCGGCCGAGGGGACAGGGCTGCACGGCGGGGAAGGGGCAGAGGGTGGAGGGGCAGCCCAGCAGCGGCCGACCCGCCGGGCCCGGCAACCAGCCCTGCCAGTGCTGGTGCACGTGGCCGAACACCAGCCC
This sequence comes from Cyanobium sp., assembly GCA_044352045.1. Classification (GTDB taxonomy): domain Bacteria; phylum Cyanobacteriota; class Cyanobacteriia; order PCC-6307; family Cyanobiaceae; genus Cyanobium. The sequence goes on from JBILEP010000360.1 coordinate 2,092, forward strand.
GCGGGCCACCGGCCGTTCGGCCACCAGGGCCAGCAGAGCGTCCCCATCCGCCAGGGCGATGCTGTCGAGCAGGGCGTCGCCGATCGGGCCGGGGGGGTGGTGCACCGCCAGCAGCACCCAGACCCCCTGCCGCTCCGCCGCGACCAGCTCCCGCTCCAGCCAGGCCAGCTGGGCGGATCCGAGGCGACCACCCACCTGGCCGGGGCAGTGGCTATCGAGCAGCAGCAGGCGCCAGGAGCCTGGACCCTGGCCGAGGCAGCAGCGGGCCGGCGCCAGCAGCACCTCGCGGCCCAGGGCCGCCCGCAGGCGCAGCAGGTGCTCATGGTTGCCGGGCAGCGCCGCCACGGGGGGCAGGGCGGGATCGGCGGCGAGCAGGTCGCGCAGCCGGGCATAGCCCCCCCACGTTTCGTCGTGGCAGAGATCGCCGCTAAGCAGCAGCTGATCCGGTGGCGTGCCCGCCTCGGCCAGCTGCTGCAGGGCGGAGGTCAGCGCGTGCTGGAACAGCTCCAGCGAGGGCCGGCCCCGGCAGAGAGCGGCCGGATCGGCCAGCAGGTGGGGATCGCTGAGCTGAAGA
>JBILEP010000361.1:0-2663 GCA_044352045.1 Cyanobium sp.
GCGCTCCCGCAGGAAGCCGTCGCTGAGGGCCACCGCCGTGGCCCAGTTCTCCGCTTCGCTCAGCCCGGAGCGGCGGGTGGGTTTGAAACTGTGGTCGCCGTGAGGGATCCAGGCCAGCCGCACCGCCGGCGACAGCCCGTAGCCCTCCACCTCCTGCCGCGCGCCGAAGCTGTCGCGCTCCCCCTGCAGGATCAAGGTGGGGGTTTGCAGCGCCAGCAAATGCTCGGTGCGCAACCGCTCCGGCTTGCCGGGCGGATGGAACGGGTAGCCCAGGCACAGGCAGCCCCGCACCCCCTCCTCGGCCGCCAGCGCATCCACCAGCAGGCTGGCCACCCGCCCGCCCAGCGACTTGCCGCCCACCAGCAGCGCCCCCTGCGGCGAGCTGTCCTGCTCGCGGCGCACCTGCTCCCGGAAGGCCTCCGCCAGCACCGGCAGCCGATCCGGCCCCTGGCGCCGGCCGCTCTCCCGCATCCGGGCCATGTACGGGAATTCAAAGCGCACCACCCGCCAGCCCCGCTGGGCCAGCCCGGCGGCGATCGTCGCCAGGAAGGGGCTGTCCATCGGCGCCCCGGCGCCGTGGGCGAGCAGCAGGCTGGCTGCCGCGTCCGCGGGGCCGTCGATCAGGCGGGGAGCGGCCGCGCTGGCCATGGCAGCGAACGCAAGCTCAGCAGGGTGAGGTGGGAGGCGGCCCGGAACACCGCCAACACCGCCAGGGCGAGACAGAGGGGGCAATGCAGGAGCGTCATGCCCCCAGCCTCGCGCGGGCGCCGACGGGATGGGGGGTTTCGCGTCTTTCTTCATGGGGCATCCGCGCGCGGGATCGGCATGGACTTGCGGGCGACAGCATCACAGCCGACCGCCCAGCTAAGCATTGCTACCTAGCGCAATTCAGCCAGCTGAATCGGTCTGCTGGGAATGTGTGACTCTCCCCTGGCAGTTCATCCCCCATACCTTCGGTTCAGAGCCCACATCGTTGCTCCTGGAGGTCATTGCATGGATCAATTCCCGGGCCATGAGGAACCCCGGCTGGAGCTGCGCCCCCCCAAGGTGGCCATCCAGCGCAGGGGCTCGCGCTTGCCCGCTGGCACCCGTGCCACCCGTGCCTCTCGCCTTCGCCCTGCTGCCGTCGGCAGCCCCGGCCGAGCGAGCCACGCGGAGGCCCAGGCCCTGCATCGGATGGATGCCGCCATCCAGCGGGATCTGCAAGAGCAGCGCGAGGGTCTGAGCGAGCGGATGGCAACGCTTTTGCAGGAGGCCGGAGGGGCTCTTCTGCTCGATGACCTGGCCGATCTGCTCAGGGAAGAGCCTGGTTCCGAAGCGATCTCTGGCTTTCTCGCCGAGTTCGGCGAGCAGCAGCGGACGCCGGAGGACCTGCTCCACGCCCTGGCTGAATTCACGGCCGACCAGGGAGCGCTGCCGGCGGTCTTTCCCGTGGTGGCGATCCTGAGCCTTCAGAGCCTCGCCCCGTTCGAACCCCAGCGATCGGTGGACGAACTGACCGATCTGCTCGACAGCCTGAGCGACGCCAGCGCTGACCTGGCAGAGGCTCACGGTGCAGAGGCGATCACCGCGCTGCCCCGCATTCTCAGCGTGATTCACCACCACGCCCGGCGCAACCAGCTCCCCACCAGCGAGCTGCCCGCCGCGATCCGGCGCATCACCCACCAGGTGACGACCAGCGCTCCGGTGCTGCAGCGGCTGCTGCGCCAGCCCCCCGGGCCAGGACAGGAAACCCTGCCGGCCAGCCCTCGCCTGCAGCGCCTGCGGATCGAGCGGCCCGCGGAGATCACGATCCGCTATCTCGACTGATCCCACTCCTCCCCAACCGTTCACGCATCTTCACCATGTACCAGAACTCTTTTGAGACGGACGTCATGGACGATCTGTCCTTCGATGCCGCCGAGGGGCCATCCCTTTCCCCGCAGGCTTTCGATGCCTACGAGGAAGACTACGGCGATGAATTTGATGCCTACGATGAGGATGAAGGCGATTCCGATGAATTCCTTGGTGGCTTGATTCGAGGCGTCGGTCAGCTCATTGGCGGCGCCTCTGGCGCCGACGAATATGACGAGTACGACGATGGCTTCGATGAGGGCGATGAATACGACGCCGCCGAGGCTTACAACGAATTCGACGCCTACGACGAGTTCGATGAGGCGGACGAGTACGAAAGCGAGGCCTTCGAGGCCTTCGAGGACGCCGTGGCCGATGCCATGGATGCGGAGGACACCGACGAATTCCTGCGGCGGCTGCGGCGCATCGCCAGCGGCGCCGTGAACATCGCCCGCCGCGCCGCGCCGGTGGTCGGCAGGATCGCCCGCACGGTGGCACCGATCGCCAGTGCGATCCCCCTGCCCCAGGCCCAGGCGATCGGCAGGATTGCCAGCCTGGCCGGCCGTCTGATGGCGGATGGCGCTGACGAATACGAGGCGCTCGACGCCATGATCGACATGGCGGACGAGTACGACGCCATCGACGCCGCGGCGCCAATGATTGCCGGTCTGGCCTTGCGCACGGCCACACCCCGCATCGCCCGAGCGGCCCGCCCCGTCCGCCGCCAGGCGGTGCAGGCTCTGAGCCGCTCCGTGCAGACCCTGGCCCAGCGTCAGGGCGCGCCGGCGGCGCGGGCGGCGGTGCGGGTGGCCCGGGCCGTTGGCCGGCGA
>JBILEP010000362.1:0-2662 GCA_044352045.1 Cyanobium sp.
GTGCAGATCGGTGATCTGGGTGAAGGTGAGCCCGGCCAGGAAGCCGAAAGGGATCAGCCAGCGCACCATGGAGCGCTGCAGGCGCCGCCGGGCGGCCATGGCATCGAGCCGTTCCACCTCCCGGAGGGGCGTCTCGCCGGCGCCGATGATCAGCTGGGCCAGGGGCGCCGGCTGGCGGGCCGCCAGGGTGTCGCGCAGCTGCCGCAGCCGCTCCAGGTCGTCCAGCACCACCACCACGCTCTGGGTCACACGTTCGCTCCGGGGGACGGCACGGGGTCGCTCTCTACACTGCACCTCCGGCCCGCCCTCCGGGGCGCCCCGCCCTCTCCAGCCCCTTCTGGAGCGCCCCATTCCGCCGGATATGACAAAGGTTCTGGTTTCCGATCCCATCGATCAGACGGGCATCGACATTCTCTCCCAGGTCGCCCAGGTTGACGTGCGCACCGGCCTGCCGCCGGAGGAGCTGCGCGCGATCATCGGCGACTACGACGCCCTGATGATCCGCTCCGGTACCCAGGTGACAGCAGCCATCATCGAGGCCGCCGATCGCCTGCGCATCATCGGCCGGGCCGGTGTCGGGGTCGACAATGTCGATGTGCCGGCCGCCACCAGGCGCGGTGTGCTGGTGGTGAACTCGCCGGAGGGCAACACAATCGCCGCGGCCGAGCACGCCCTGGCGCTGATGCTTTCCCTCTCCCGGCACGTTCCCCACGCCCACGCCAGCACGATGGCGGGCGGTTGGGATCGCAAAACCTACGTCGGCAACGAGCTGTACAAGAAAACCCTCGGCGTCGTCGGGCTCGGCAAGATCGGCTCCCATGTGGCGCGTGTGGCCCGGGCGATGGGAATGGAGGTGGTGGCCTACGACCCGTTCATCTCACCGGAGCGGGCGCAGCAGATGCAGGTGCGGCTGCAGCCGTTGCCCCAGCTGTTCGCCGAGGCCGATTACATCAGCCTGCATCTGCCCCGCACCCCGGACACCGAGAACCTGGTGAACGGCGAGCTGTTGCGCACGATGAAGCCCACGGCCCGGCTGGTGAACTGCGCCCGCGGCGGCATCGTTGATGAGGCCGCCCTGGCGGAGGCGGTGGAGGCGGGGGTGATCGCCGGCGCCGCCCTGGATGTGTTTGCCAAGGAGCCCCTGGCGGCCGACTCGCCGCTGCGCGCCGTCAAGGAGCGGCTGGTGCTCACCCCCCACCTGGGAGCCTCCACCGAGGAGGCGCAGGAGAACGTGGCGATCGACGTGGCCGAGCAGATCCGCGATGTGCTGCTCGGTCTGCCCGCCCGCAGCGCCGTGAACATCCCGGGCCTGAACGCCGAGCTGATGGAGCAGCTCAAGCCCCACCTGCAGCTGGCGGAAACCCTCGGTCAGCTGCTCTGCCAGCTGGCCGGCGGCCAGATCAGCGACCTGGAGGTGCGCCTGCAGGGCGAGTTCGCCGCCCACCCGGCCCAGCCGCTGGTGGTGGCGGCCCTCAAGGGCGTGCTCTCCACCGCCCTGGGGGACAGCATCAATTACGTGAATGCCGCCCTGGAGGCCCGCGAGCGCGGCATCCACGTGCTCGAGGTGAAGGATGAGGCCAGCCGCGACTTCGCCAGCGGTTCGCTGCAGCTGGTCTGCCGTGGTGGCAAGGGCAGCCACAGCGTCACCGGTGCGGTGTTCGCCGATGGTGAGCTGCGCATCATCACGATCGACGAATTCCCGGTGAATGTGGCCCCCAGTCGCCACATGCTCTTCACCCGCCACCGCGACATGCCGGGGATCATCGGCCAGCTGGGCTCCCTGCTCGGGCAGCACAACGTCAACATCGCCTCGATGCAGGTGGGCCGCCGCATCGTGCGCGGCGATGCGGTGATGGTGCTCAGCCTCGACGACCCGATCCCCCCCACCCTGCTGGCCTCGGTGCACGAGATCAGCGGCATCCAGGAAGCCCATCCGGTCACCCTCTGAGGCCCGGCCGTGACCCCTGACTCCCCCGCTGCGGCGGCGGCCTGGTGGCGGCTGGAGCTGGCGATTCCACCGGAGCTGGAGGAATCGCTGCTCTGGAAGCTGGAGAGCCTGGGCATCCGGCGCCTGGCGGTGCACCACCGGCCCGAGGCACCCGGCGCGCGGGAGCTCGTGGGCTGGCTGCCGGAGCTGGATTGGCCGGCCGAGCGGCGCGAGGTCCTGGCGGCGGAGCTGGCGCTCCTTGGGGAGCCCTTCGGCTGCGCGCTGCCGCCCCTGCGCTGGCAGCGCCAGGAGGAGGAGGACTGGAACGCCAGCTGGAAGCGCCACTGGCGGCCCGATCCGGTGGGGGAGCGGCTGCTGATCCTGCCCGCCTGGCTGGAGCCGCCCGCCGAGCATGCCGGCCGGCGGTCGCTGCGGCTCGATCCCGACTGCGCCTTCGGCAGCGGCAGCCATCCCACCACCCGCCTCTGCCTGGTGGCGCTGGAGCGGCTGGCCAGCGCCCGCGCGGGGGGGCTGGACGGGCTGCGGGTGGCCGACCTGGGCTGCGGCAGCGGCATCCTGGCTCTGGCGGCCCTGGAGCTCGGCGCGGCGGCCGCGGCGGCGGTGGACAGCGATCCGGTGGCGGTGCGGGCGACCCTGGCGAACGGCGCCCTCAACGGCCCCGCTGTGGCGGCCCGCCTGCGGGTGGCCGAGGGGTCGGTGGCGGCTCTGGCCGCC
>JBILEP010000363.1:0-2630 GCA_044352045.1 Cyanobium sp.
CACGCCGGCGCCGCCGAACAGGCCCACCTTGCCCCCCTGGCGGTAAGGCGCCAGAAGGTCGATCACCTTGATGCCGGTCTCGAACACCTTCGGCTTGGTTTCCAGCTCGGTGAGGCCGGGGGCTTCCCGGTGAATCGGGGCGGTGACGGTGGTGTTGACCGGACCCCGCTCATCGACGGGCTCGCCGAGCACGTTGAAGATGCGTCCCAGGGTGGCTTCGCCCACGGGCACCGAGATGGGGGCGCCGGTGTCGACGGCGGTCATGCCCCGCACCAGGCCATCAGTGGAACTCATGGCCACGGCGCGCACGCGGTGGTCGCCGAGCAGCTGCTGCACCTCGGCGGTCAGGGCCACGTCCTGGCCGGCGGGGTTGCGACCCTCGATGCGCAGGGCGTTATAGATCTTGGGCAGCTTCCCGGCCGGGAATTCCACGTCGAGCACCGGGCCGATCACCTGTCTGACGGTGCCTTGGGTGCCGGAGGCGGCGGGAGCTGCAGCAGCCATAAGAAAGAAGGGGTGGCGGGAGGAGCCTGCGGGAACCGATCCCGCATGAAGCGGCGCAACCTTACCACTGCGAACGCCGCCGTCGCCTGGGTTCGGTCAACCGCACGTCGGCCACCCTGGGCGGCGGGCCTGTCGCGGTCGTAGGTTGGCACTCGAAGGGCGCGAGTGCCAGATCGTCCTTCCGGGGTAGTCCCGCCGTTCCGCTCCGATCCCTCCCCAGGCCGTCAGGACACACCTCCCGACTGCCCGCTGGGATCGGCATTGCACTGTGGGCGCCCCTTGCCATCCGTCCCCGTTCCCCCGCAACCATCCATGGCTGCTGTTTCCCTCAGCGTCTCTACGGTCAAGCCCCTCGGAGATCGCATTTTCATCAAGGTGTCCGAATCCGAGGAGCGCACCGCCGGCGGCATCCTGCTTCCCGACACCGCCAAGGAAAAGCCCCAGGTCGGTGAGGTCGTGCAAGTCGGCCCCGGCAAGCGCAACGATGACGGCACCCGCCAGTCTCCGGAAGTGAGCGTCGGCGACAAGGTGCTGTACAGCAAGTACGCCGGTACCGACATCAAACTCGGCACCGATGAGTTTGTGCTGCTGTCCGAGAAGGACATCCTCGCCATCGTGAACTGAAGCTGAGGCTTCGCTTTCACGTTTTTTCGTTCACCCTTTCGCAGAACCTGCCTTCCATGGCCAAGCGCATCATCTACAACGAGCAAGCCCGTCGCGCCCTCGAGCGGGGCATTGACATCCTCGCCGAATCCGTCGCCGTCACCCTCGGCCCCAAGGGTCGCAACGTGGTGCTGGAGAAGAAGTTCGGCGCCCCTCAGATCATCAATGACGGCGTCACCATCGCCAAGGAGATCGAGCTCGAGGACCACATCGAGAACACCGGTGTCGCCCTGATCCGCCAGGCCGCCAGCAAGACCAACGACGCCGCCGGTGACGGCACCACCACCGCCACGGTTCTGGCCCACGCCATGGTCAAGGCCGGCCTGCGCAACGTGGCCGCCGGCGCCAACGCCATTACCCTCAAGCGCGGCATCGACAAGGCCACCGACTTCCTCGTCAAGAAGATCGAGGAGCACGCCCAGCCGATCAGCGACAGCAATGCCATCGCCCAGGTGGGCACCATCTCCGCCGGCAACGACGAAGAGGTGGGCCGCATGATCGCCGACGCGATGGACAAGGTGGGCAAGGAGGGCGTGATCTCCCTCGAGGAGGGCAAGTCGATGACCACCGAGCTGGAGGTCACCGAGGGCATGCGCTTCGACAAGGGCTACATCTCCCCCTACTTCGCCACCGACACCGAGCGGATGGAAGCGGTGCTGGATGAGCCCTACATCCTGATCACCGACAAGAAGATCGCCCTGGTTCAGGACCTGGTGCCCGTGCTCGAGCAGATCGCCCGCACCGGCCGTCCCCTGCTGATCATCGCCGAGGACATCGAGAAGGAGGCCCTGGCCACCCTGGTGGTCAATCGCCTGCGCGGTGTGCTCAACGTGGCTGCCGTCAAGGCTCCCGGCTTCGGCGACCGCCGCAAGGCCATGCTCGAAGACATCGCCGTGCTCACCAACGGCGAAGTGATCTCCGAGGATCGCGGCATGAAGCTGGAGGCGGCCAAGGTCGATAACCTCGGCACCGCCCGTCGCATCACCATCAACAAAGACACCACCACCATCGTGGCCGAGGGCAACGAAGGTGCGGTGAAGGCCCGCTGCGAGCAGATCCGCAAGCAGATCGACGAAACCGACTCCTCCTATGACAAGGAGAAGCTGCAGGAGCGTCTGGCCAAGTTGAGCGGCGGCGTGGCCGTGGTCAAGGTGGGTGCCGCCACCGAAACCGAGATGAAGGACAAGAAGCTGCGCCTCGAGGACGCCATCAACGCCACCAAGGCAGCGGTGGAAGAGGGCATCGTGCCCGGCGGCGGCACCACCCTGGCGCACCTGGCGCCCGTGCTGGAGGAGTGGGCCGCGGCCAACCTGGCCGGCGAAGAGCTGATCGGCGCCACGATCGTGGCCTCCAGCCTCACCGCGCCCCTGCGCCGCATCGCTGAGAACGCCGGCGCCAACGGTGCTGTCGTGGCCGAGCACGTGCGCAACAAGCCCTTCAACGAGGGCTACAACGCCTCCACC
>JBILEP010000364.1:0-2629 GCA_044352045.1 Cyanobium sp.
GCTCAGCCTGGAACACCAGCATGTAGTTGAAGGTGCCGCTGATGCCGAGGGGCATGGCATCCGAGAAGGAACCCTGACCGAAGGGATACACCAGGAACACAGCCGAGGCAGCGGCCACAGGGGCGCTGTAGGCCACGCAGATCCAGGGGCGCATACCCAGGCGGTAGGAGAGTTCCCACTCACGACCCATGTAGGCGTAGATGCCGATCAGGAAGTGGAAGATCACCAGCTGGAAAGGACCGCCGTTGTACAGCCACTCGTCGAGGCTGGCGGCTTCCCAGATCGGGTAGAAGTGCAGACCGATGGCGTTGCTGGAGGGAACCACAGCGCCGGAGATGATGTTGTTGCCGTACATCAGCGAGCCGGCAACGGGCTCACGGATGCCGTCGATGTCGACGGGGGGAGCGGCGATGAAGGCAACGATGAAGCAGATGGTGGCGGCCAGCAGGCAGGGGATCATCAGCACACCGAACCAGCCCACGTACAGGCGGTTGTTGGTGGAGGTGATCCACTCGCAGAACTGGTTCCACGCCGAAGCGCCGGAGCGCTGTTGGAGAGTGGCAGTCATGAGTACAGGAGGGGAAGCTCAGGCCACAAAGGCCGGAGCGGATGGATGGGCGGAATCCCGCCAACCACAACGTAACGGGATGTTGCGGCTTTTGTAAAGAGGGTTTCATGAAGAAAAACTGGAGGGGGAGGGTCGCCCCCCTGTCCGGTCTCACCAGTGCCTGCTAGACGGTGGGTTGCAAGGCCGCCGACCCCGATGCCCCTGGCTCCGTTCCGTGCCGCCGCCCTGGTGCTCGCGCTCGGCCTCCCCGCCCTGGCCCTCGCCGGTTGTCAGCGCGGGCCCAGCGCCGAGAGCCAGCGCCTTGAGGAACTGGAGTTCAAGATTCAGCAGCTCGAGGAGCGCCTCAACAAGGTGTCCGCCCAGCGTGCCAATGGCTCCGATCGGGGCGGCAAGCCACCCGCCGGCGTCGTCAAGTCGCTCACCCTGCGCAGCGGCAGCGAAGACGACCGTCTGCGCATCTACTGGGCGGATGGCAGCACCACCGATCTGCCCTGCACGAAGGAACAGGCCACCCTCGTCTGCGGCTGAATCACCATGGCGCTCCCCTTCCGCCCTCGCCTCCTCAGCTCGACCCTCCTCGGCTTCGGGCTGCTGCTCGCCCTGCCGGCGCCCCCCCTTCCGGCCCTGGCCCAGTCGGAGACCGCCAGGCCGGAAGCGCCGCCGCTCCAGAGCCGCCTCAGCCGGGCTGTGAACCTGGCCCGCGCCACCGCCGAGGCCCGCAACGGGGGCGCGGGCGCCTACAGCGCCGCCGCCTGCATGCTTCGCGGTGATGGCGGCGATTGCCTGATTGAGGACGGCGACGACGGTTTTGTGTTCCGGATTCCCGGTGGACCGCCGGGCTGGCAGGAGGCAGGCCAGCGGCCCAGCCGCGAAACCGTGATCCGTGTCTCCCGCGATGGCCGCACGGTGATCGCGGTGCTCTACGACGGCGCTCCCCGACCCTGGAAGCAGCGCCCGAAGAAACGCAGCGGCCTCTGGAGCTGATCAACCGGCTGGATCGCCCTCCAGATCCGCCGCCAGGCCCTGCAACGCTTCCGCCCACTCGGGCGCCACGCTCCAGGCCTCCCGGCGGGTGAGGCCCAGGGCGATGCCCTTTTCGCCGTAGGCCGCCTCGTTGATGAACACCGCCCAGACAGGCCCGTCCCCCACCCCGGCCGGCGGCTCGTAGGCCAGGGTGTGCCCCTCAGCGGAGAGGAACAGGGGATCCCCCGGCCGCAGCGGCTCCCAGTCGCGGTTCTGCCGCAGGGGGTGGAGCGTGGCGGAGGGGTTGCCATCACCGCGGCGGGGCAGATCCACGCTGCCCAGGTGGCGGTGCACCACCAGCTCTCGCGGCTGGGGCAGGCGGCCGATGCGGGCCAGGGCCAGCTGCTCCAGGGCCGTCTCCAGGGCCAGCTGGGTCTGCTGGCACAGGCGGGCGGTCACCACCCCCTGGGGTACGGGCCCCACCTCGATCACCAGGCCGCAGGGCCAGCGCTCCGCCAGATAGCCGGTCTGGGCGGGATCACCCTCATGCAGGTAGATCGGCAGCCCCAGGCGCGCCTGGATCGCCGCCGCCAGCGCCAGATCGGTGGGGCGGCGGCCGTAGACCACCAGGGAATTGCCCATGGCGGCGGTGGTGCTATGCAGATCGAGGGCCACCTGGCAGGGGGCGCGGCCCTCCGGCCCGTGCAGCGCCAGCAGCTCGCGTGCCCGGCGCACCTCCAGCTCCTGATGGCCCGGATCCGCCAGCAGGGCGGGATCGAAGCTGCGGTTGAGGTCGCGCTCCAGATACCGGCGGCAGGCCGCCCAGGCCTCGGGGTTGCCGAGCACCAGCTCCAGGGCCAGGTCGGAGCGGCGCAGGCTCGCGGGATGGTGCCGCCAGCCCTCCAGCAGCCAGCCGGCGTTGCGCTCATTGCCGTGGGTGGCCCCCACCACCAGCACCCTGGCCATCGCCCTCCCCACGGATCCCGGCCCAGCCTGACGCAGGATCGGGGGGATTCGCTGTTCCCCGCCCCCATGCCCCCGCCCGTGGCCCTGGTCCAGTCGGCCCGCTGCCTGTGGCGCCAGCAGTGGCGGCTGCTG
>JBILEP010000365.1:0-2628 GCA_044352045.1 Cyanobium sp.
GGAGGCGTTGCAGCGGTCATTCGCTCTCTCTTTAGATCAGATGATCGAGATTCGTACCCACATCTGGGAATTACGAAGTCGCTATTTTGAGTTGCCTAGCTGGGGCACTCGCTTGAGAGAGAAGCTGGGATTATGAGCCGCGCAAAACTACCTTGAGGCCTCTTGTTTCGGAGTTCTAAATCTTGCGGCTGAGCCGAAAAAGCTTCAGGAAAGTTTCCATCACTGAATTGATCTTTCCCCCTCTAAGCCCAGGGGATGCCGGCGAGCGGATCCAAGAAAAAGTTCACCCGTGTCGGCTGCTTGTTTGGCTTGAAGGTCTTTTTCAATGCGTCACCACTACAGTCTAGGGCAAGGATGACAGCCACGAACTATTTGGGCTAGCCAATATTCATCGACCAGGTCTTTTTTCTGCCGCAGCGATCAAACTTTGCTGGATGCTGGCCGCCAGCTTGGCGATGTCGGGAACTCCCCGGCGTCGTACACCTTGTCGACGGCTCACCAGCTGACCTGCAGACCTTCCGCCATCCAGATGAGGCGCAGCCACTGCACGCTCCAGGGCAGATCGTCGAGCACCCCATCGCCCTCCTGCCGTTCCACCTGCAGAAGCCAGCCGCTGGGCTGATGGGTCAACAGGCCGGGCCGCTGCAGAAAGTTTCGGCGAAGCGCTTCGGGATCTTCTCCGAGACGGTCGCCGGCATGGGTGAGGGCAGCGATGAGGAGCTCCTGCAGCTCCCGCAGCTCCTCCGCCGCCAGCGGTTCTTCGAGAATCCAGGGGGAATCCGGAGAGACCCCGCCCAACACCTTGGCCAGGGTGAGATGCCATTCGCTCAGCTCCTGCGCCTCGTCCACAAGCAGCGCGAACAGGGCGATGGCGCGCTGGCGTTCGCCCTCGCCGCGAAATTGCCGGTCCTCCCCCAGCAGATGAAGTCGGCGGCAGAAGGTTTCCAGAAACGGCCAGAGCAACACCAGCCCGGCGCCATCGATCATCCAGGGCTCGCCAACGCCACCGTGGCGCCGTGGGGCGAGTGGATGCGGAGCCGCGGCGGCAGCGCTCGGCGGGGGGGGATCCGCTGGTGGCGTCTCCAGGCGCTGGGCGGTGGGGAGGGCGAGGGCCAGGGGTGGCGGCGGACTGGCCTGCTTCGGCGGGGCAGCGGCGGCCGAACCCGCCGGTCCCGGCGATGGAAACCTCTGGGCTGCGCCAGGGAGGGATCCAGCGGCTTGGGAGTCGCTGCCGGCAGGAGGCCCTGCCGCCGGAGTCTCCGTTGGGGAAAGCACAACGTGAGGGAGCGCCGCGATCGCAGCCTCCAGCAGCCCCCGCTGGTCTGGGTGGACAGCGCGGCGCAGACGATCCAGGGCGTTCGCTTGGCTGGCCAGCGCCGCAAGAATCGGTTCGATGGAAGCGGGCCAGCAGCGGGCCAGGGCGTCGGCGATCAGGGTGGGTTGGTCGCGCGGCGCCCACCAGGGAAGGTTGCCTGTGGCCGCAAAGGTGGCGATCAGTTCCGCATCGCCGCCCGTCGCTGGGGATTCCGCAGGAGAGGCCGGAGTTTCGGCTCGGGTGGGCTGCAGTCGTTTCACCAAGGCCTCACGCAGGGCCTGCTCCAGCCGTTCGGCGAACTGATCGTCCAACCGTTCCAGCGCCAATGGTCCGAGGTCGATCTCCAGGGTCTGCAGGCGGTGGAGGCGACGATCCGGACTGACCCCATCGCAGATGCGCTCCAGCAGGGGGAGCAGCCGATCGTGGTGCAGGCGGCTGAGTCGGGGCAGCAGGGCCTGAGCCAGGCGCTTGTCGCCGGTGTGGATCTGCAGCTCAAGGCGGTGGACCCGATGGCACGGCCGTGTCCCCTGGTGGGCGTCCGTGGAAGGGGGCACCCTCATGCCAGGGCGATGGGGATCCGACAGCTGAACGCGGGCCGGGCGGGTGAGGAGCCAGAGGCTGGAAGTGGTGCCAGATGCAACATCACATTGGGCTCGGCGCTGAGCGGCTCCGTGGGGAGACGCAGCACCCCCTCGGCATCGGCGGTCGCGGCGGGCAGGGTTCTGCCCCGTTGCACGAGGTGGCCTCTGCGGCCTGGAGCCAGGGCCCGAACCACCACCTCCACGCTGTCGCCGATGGAAGGATTCTCCGGCAGCGTCTGTATCAAGATGAGCGGGAGCTTCATGGTGGTCTCCACGCCCGAGAGCAACCGCTTGGCGGTGACGATGAAGCCGGAACAGGTGGCGGGATCGATCGAGAACGGGGCGGGCGGCGGTCCGCCGACGGTGCCATCCACGACGAAATCGACATCAACGCGCAGGCTTTCGATGCCTCGCACACCCCCCGGAGAATCCTGGCGATGGTGGGTGTGCAGGGGCATGGCCAGGGGCATGGCGGGCTGCTTCGCACCGGCCCGACAGATGGTGTACGACACGCCGGGCTGGCCGCCGAGGAGCCTCCAGACATTGCGTTCGTTCGGTCTTTGGCGCAACACGAGGTGACGATCAGCCTCGGGCCGCACCAGCACGGCGGCCACCTGCCGCAGGGGCAGTTCACTGGGGTAGGTGTCCTGATCGGGGCTGCCGTCCGGGCTGAGCAGGTGCTGTTTTCGGGCGAGCGCCGTGACATATCCATCGCCGAAGTCTTCGACCAGC
>JBILEP010000366.1:0-2626 GCA_044352045.1 Cyanobium sp.
GGGCAGGGGATCGGGGCCGTAGAGGTCGAGGCCGTCCGGGCAGCTGCTGGCCAGGCCCAGGCTGGCCAGCAGCCCGGGCAGCCCGAAGACGTGGTCGCCGTGCATGTGGGTCACGAAGATCCGCCGCAGCTGGGAGACCCGCAGCTCGCTGCGCAGAAACTGGTGCTGGGTGCCCTCACCGCAGTCGAACAGCCAGAGCTCGGCGCGCTGGGGCAGACGCAGGGCGACGGCCGAGACGTTGCGGGCCCGGGTGGGAACCCCGGAACTCGTGCCCAGGAAGGTGACCTGCACGCGCTCCGGTCGCTCGGCTCTCGAGCGGCATGCTGCCACGCGGCCGGATCTGGCGACTTTCTCGCGCGGCGGTCACAATGGGCGCCCTTCCGGCCTCCGGGCCTCCCCTGGCGTGACCCTCCGCCCCCCGCGTTGGTGGTCGCCGCGGCGCCCGCCGCTGCTGCCGATCCTGGCGATGCCACTGGCCGCCCTGCCCCTGGCGGCCCTGCCCCCGCTCTCCCCCCCCGGGCCCGGGTCGATCGGGGCGGTGCGGCTGCAGTCCGCCCCCAGCGGCGGCCCCGAGCTGCGGGTGCTGCTCCGCCAAGAGGGGCTGCTGAGCCTGGCAAGCCTGGAGGGCACGGTGCGGCTGGCGGACGCGGGCGGCCGCACCCTGCTGGAACTGCGGCCGGGGGATCGGCTCACGCTCCGCCCCGGCCCGGATGGCTCTGGATTCGAAGCAACCCTGCAGACGGCCGCCCAGCCGGCGGCGTCCTCCCAGGTGCTGCCCCTGGCGGAGCTGTGGCTCACCCCGCGCCGGGAGGGCGGCAACGAGGCGCTGACGCAGCTGCAGGAGCGGGTTTACCGGGGACGGCTGCAGCTCACCAGCCGCGACGGCGGCCTGCGGGCGATCAACCACGTGCCGCTGGAGACCTACCTGGCCAGCGTGGTGGGCAGTGAGATGCCCGCCAGCTGGCCGCTGGATGCTCTGTCGGCCCAGGCGGTGGCCGCCCGCACCTACGCCCTGGCCCAGCGACGCCCGGACGCCCCCTTCGACCTCAAGGCCACCGTGGCCAGCCAGGTGTACGGCGGCGTCGCCACGGAGACCCCCTCCACCCGCGCGGCGGTGGAGCGCACCCGCGGCCAGGTGCTGATGCATGGGGGCGCCCTGATCAACGCGGTGTTCCACAGCAGCAGCGGCGGCAGCACCGAGAACAGCGGCGAGATCTGGGCCCGCCAGCTCCCTTACCTCGTGAGCGTGCCCGACTACGACCAGACCAGCCCGGTGTTCCGCTGGGAGAAGAGCTTCGACCCCTTCCAGCTGCGCCGCGCCTTCCGGGAAACCGATGGCGTGCAGGCGATCGAGGTGCTGGCAACCTCCAGCACCGGCCGGATCCGGCGGGCGCGGATCCTCGGTCCGGCCGGCAGCCTGGAGATCAGCGGCGCGGAGCTGCGCCAGCGCCTGGGGCTGCGCAGCACCCTGGCGAGCTTCCGTCTCCAGTCGGGCCCGGCCGCGGCGGCGCCGGACGCCCCGGCGGCGGCGGGCATCGGCGGCAGCCTGCGCCGCCTTCTGGCGAGCCCCCGCCTGGCCCCGCCGCCTCTTCCTGAGGGCGACTGGGCCGATCCGGCCAGCGGTGCGCCGATGGCCGCGGCCCCCTCTGGCCCTGTGGCCTCCGCGGCGGCAGTGGCGGCTGCGGCGCCGCCAGCATCCCTGCCCGCCCTGCTGGTGAGCGGCCGCGGCTTCGGCCATGGGGTGGGCATGAGCCAGTGGGGGGCCCTGGCGATGGCGCAGCAGGGCCGCGACTACCGGCAGATCCTCAGCCACTATTACCGGGGAGCCGAACTGCGCAGCCTCCCCTCCCCTTGACCTTCGCCTCCGGCCCCCCTTCCCCCCCTTCCGCCAGCGGCCCGCCGCCGGCCGGCCCACCCGCCGGGCGGCTGGAGCTGATTGAGCTGAGCGATGCCGCGGCGGTGGCGGAGCGGGTGGCGGCCCGACTGCTGAATGCCCGCCGCCGCCACCCCGAGCGGCCCCTCGGACTGGCTACCGGCCGCACGATGGAGCCGGTCTACGCCGCCATGGCGCGCCTGCTGGCCCTGCTGCCGGTGGCGGAGCAGGAGCGGCTGCGGCGCGGCTGGCTGAGTTTCAACCTTGATGAATACGTTGGCCTCAACCCTCAGGACCCTCGCTCCTTCCACGGGGTGATCGCCCGCCAGCTGAGCGGGCCGCTGGGGCTCGATCCGGCGGCGGTGCGCCTGCCCGCCGGCGACGCTGTCGATCCGGCGGCCGAGGCCGGTCGCTATGCCGCCGAGCTGGCCGCGGCTGGGGGCATCGGCCTGCAGGTGCTGGGGCTGGGGCTCAACGGCCATGTGGGCTTCAATGAGCCCCCCTGCGGTCCGGAGGCGCCGTGCCGCTGCGTCGAGCTCAGCGACGTGACCCGCTTCCAGAATGCCGCCGGCTTCGGCGGCGACCCCACGGCGGTGCCCAGCCGGGCGATCACCTTGGGGTTGGCGGAGATCCTGGCCGCCGATCGGATCCTGCTGGTGGTAACCGGCGCCGCCAAGGCGGAGGTGCTGCGGCGGGTGCTGGAGAGCCCCCCCACCCCGGATGTCCCCGCCAGCTGGCTGCAGCGCCATCCCG
>JBILEP010000002.1:0-26173 GCA_044352045.1 Cyanobium sp.
ATTCATCAAGGTCGGCCTCATTGAGGACAAACCGGTGCGATTCAGCGGCGCCCAAGCCGAGGGCTGCTCGCCGATCGCTCAGGCCTTTGCCGAGGGTCGGGACTTCATCACCCCGGTCAAGCCCAATACCATCGCCAAGTCGATCGCCATCGGCAACCCCGCCGACGGTCCCTACGCCATCGACATCGCCACCAGCACCGGCGGCACCATCGCCGCCGTTAGCGACAGCGAGATCATCGAGGGCATCAAGCTGCTGGCCGAAACTGAAGGGGTGTTCACCGAGACGGCCGGTGGCACCACGATCGCGGTGCTGCGCAAGCTGGTGGAGCAGGGGCGCATCGATCCCGAGGAGAGCACGGTGGCCTACATCACCGGCAATGGCCTCAAGACCACCGAGGCGATCGCCGGCTCGATCGGCGAGCCCTACCTGATCGATGCCCAGCTCGAGAGCTTCCGCAGTGCCTGGGAGCGGGCCTGTGCTGCCAGCGGCCATCCCTGAATCCGCGGCCCTGCTGATCGCTCCCTTCCCCCGTTCCATCCCTTCCCGTTTCGCTGGCCATGGCCATCCAGGTTCTGATCCCCACTCCCCTGCAGAAGTTCACCAACGGCGAGGCGACCGCCAGCGTCGAAGCCGACAGCGTGGACAGGCTGCTCCAGGCCTTGGAAGGTCGTTATCCGGGCCTCCTGGAGCGCCTCTGCGATGAGAAGGGCAAGCTGCGGCGCTTCTTGAATGTGTATGTGAACAGCGAGGACATCCGCTTTCTCGATGGCCAGACCACGGCCCTCAACGACGGCGATGAGGTGAGCATCGTGCCAGCGGTGGCCGGCGGCTGATTCTCCCCTCGGCGACGACGGCGATTCCCCAGGCAGCGGTTCAGGGGCCATACAGTTTCAGGCTCCACCCGTCCGCCTGCGGACACTCAGACCATGGGTTCCCAGTCCCTCCCGGCCACCCCACCCCTGGTGCCGGCGGCCGGCCTTCTTGACCCGCAGGCACCGGCCGAGATCTTTGATTACCGCCAGGCCGCCAATCCCGTGCGGGCCGGTCTCACCGAGCCGATCCCCCTGCGTCGCTGGAGCCCGGACCTGTACGCCAGCGGCCCCACCGCCCAGCTCCCCCTTGACCTGAGCGCTGTTCTGGGCTGCGGGGTTCCAGCCACCAGCCCCGCCCTGGCGGCCCATTTCCTGCGCATCCTGGCGGGGGAGAGCCTGGAGGCGGCCGCCAGCGCCACAAGTTCCCTGTTCTATGTGATGCGCGGCAAGGGGCGACTGCACCGCCGCGCTGCTGCCGCCGCCGGCGGCGGCCACGATCTGGCGTTCGAGTGGGGAGCGGGCGATCTGTTCGTGCTGCCCTGGGGAGAGGCGCCCCAGCTGGAGGCTCAGGAGGAGAGTGTTCTCTACTGGGTGCATGACGGCCCCCTGCTCGCCTATCTGGGGGTGGCGCCCAGCACCGCCCGCTTCCGCCCCTGCCACTATCCGGCCGCCCGACTGGAGCGGGAGCTGGACCATCTGCTGGCGGACCCGGCCGCCAGCCGCGGCAACCGGCTCAGCCTGCTGCTGGCGAGCGCCGACTGCCCGGCCAGCCGCACCGTCACTCACACCCTCTGGGCCATGCTCGGCCTGGTGCCGCCCGGGGCCCTCCAGCCCCCCCACCGCCACCAGTCAGTGGCCCTCGATCTGATCCTCGACTGCGATCCCGGTTGCCACACCCTGGTAGGCCGGGAGCTGGCGGCCGATGGAACGATCCTCAACCCCGAGCGCATCGACTGGCAACCGGGCGGGGTGTTCGTCACGCCGCCGGGGTACTGGCACGCCCATGTGAACGACGGCGCGCGAATGGCGCGCCTGCTGCCGATTCAGGACGCTGGCCTGCACACCTATCTGCGCAGCCTCGATATCCGCTTCGCCAGCGGCTCAGCTGGCGGTGGCGACTGCTGAGGCTTCGCGCGACCCCTCCCAGGCCTCCACCTGGCGGCGGAAGCTGTCGCCATCGATGGTCTCCTCCTCGATCAGGCGCTCCACCAGAGCATCCATCAGGGCGCGGCGGGGGCGGAGCAACGCGACGGCCCGCTGCAGGGCCTGCAGCGCCAGGTCGCGCACCTGTCGGTCGATCCGATCGCCGGTGTGACGGGAGTAGTGGGGTTCGGCGCGAATCCAGTCACGCCCCAGGAACACCTCGGTTCCCTCCCCCTCCAGCGCCACCGGACCCAGCTCCGAGAAGCCGTAACGGGTGACCATCTCACGGCAGATGCGGCTCACCTGCTCCAGGTCACCGGCGGCTCCCTGGGTGACCTCACTGGGGCCGAACACCACCACCTCGGCCGCCCGGCCCCCCAGCACCACCACCAGCCGGTCGAGGAGGTAGGCGCGACTGATCAGGCCGGAGTCGAGAATGTCCTCCTCCGGCATGGTGCGGGCGAAGCCCCCCACCCCGCCAGCGCGGGGCAGCAGTGTCACCTTGTCGAGTCGGTCGGCGTGGGGCAGGAGGGTGGTCAGCAGGGCATGGCCCACTTCGTGGTAGGCGATCAGGCGCTTCTTGGCGGAATCCTGGAGGGGAGCTGCTGTGAGGCCCATGGTGATCCGCTCCAGGGCATCGCCGATCGCCTGGTCGCCGATCGCGGACTGCTGGCGACGGGCCGTGAGGATCGCCGCCTCGTTGAGCAGGTTGGCAAGATCGGCCCCGGAGAAACCAGGCGTGCGGGCCGCCCAGTCCGGGAGGGACACCGCCTCATCCAGGGGGCGACTGCGGGCATGGACAGCCAGAATCTGCTCGCGACCGCGGCGATCCGGCAGATCCACCAGGATGCGGCGGTCAAAGCGGCCAGGCCGCATGAGGGCCGCATCGAGCACATCCGGACGGTTGGTGGCCGCCAGGAGGATCACCCCGGAGTTGTCCGCAAAGCCGTCCATTTCGGTGAGCAGCTGATTGAGGGTCTGCTCCCGCTCGTCGTTGCCGCCGCCGATGCCAGCGCCGCGCTGGCGGCCGACGGCGTCGATCTCATCGATGAAAATGATGCAGGGCGCCTTCGCCTTGGCTTTGCGGAACAGGTCCCGCACCCGGCTGGCGCCCACCCCCACGAACAGTTCCACGAACTCGGAGGCGGCCATCGAGAAGAAGGGCACGCCCGCCTCGCCAGCGATCGCCTTGGCGAGAAGGGTTTTGCCGGTGCCGGGCGGACCCACCAGGAGGACACCCTTGGGGATCTTGGCGCCGACAGCGGTGAAACGCTCGGGGCTTTTAAGGAAGGTGACCACCTCCTGGAGCTCCTCCTTGGCCTCGCCGATGCCCGCCACATCCTCAAAACAGACGGTTGGGGCCCCCTCGGGCTGCAGGCGCGCCTGGCTGCGGCCGAAGCCCAGGGTCTTGTTGGCCACCTGGGCGGAGCGGCGCACCAACACGCTCAGGCCCACCACCAACAGGAGCACGAACAGGCCGTTGCCCACCAGGGCCGCCATCGCATCCTCCTGGCGCTCGTCTCGCACGGTCAGGGGCACCCGGGCCTGCTCCGCGGTGCGCAGCAGCACTTGGTTATCCGGCAGAACCGGCACCTGGAGGGTTCGGGAGTCCCGATAGGTGGCGGTCACGAGCCGCTGGCGCGGCGCCAGCTCCAGGGCCTTGATCTTCCCCGCCTTGATCTCCTGCAGCAGCTGGCTGTAGGAAGGCCTGCCCTCCACGGCTCCCAGGCTGAAGGCTTGAAAAGGCTTGGCCTCCGCGGGTCGGGCGGAGGAATGTGCTGGACCTGGAGAGGTGCCGCCCACAGTGGGAAGTCGCTAGATCAGATCGTAGCGATTTGACGAAAGGCCGGCCGACAACGCAGAGTTTCCCTTTGGCCGCACGGGTGCTGGTATGGCTGTTCCGAAGAAGAAAACCTCCAAGGGCAAACGCAATCAACGCCACGCCCACTGGAAGGCCAAGGCCGGCGTCGCCGCCGCCAAGGCACTCTCCATCGGCAAGGCGGTGCTGAGCGGCCGTGCCCAGGGCTTCGTCTATCCGATCGCCGAGGAGGCCGAGGCCGACGAAGACTGAGGCTGGGTTCAGGTGCCGAGCTTGAAGGCCTCGAACACCACGCTGTAAACCATGCCGATCCGCAGGTTGTCGGCGATCACCCAGCCCAGCGACGGCTCCTCCCCCACCAGACGGCTGCGCAGGCGCACCACCGCCTCAATCACCAGAACCAGCATCAGCACCACCAGGGGCCGGCCTACCGGCACCCGCAGCATCAGGAGGCTGGTGAGGTTCTGGCCGAGGTAGTTGCCCAGCAACAACGCCAGGATGGAGAGGCTGGCGCTTCGCCAGCTGCGCCGCAACCACCCCACTAGCTGGTTCCCCAGGCGGTGGAGCACCCCCTGCAGGCGGGTGCGCTGCAGCGGCGGACGGCTCATGGCGGCGGCAGCAAAGACTGCAGCCAGGAGAGCGTCACCGTGGCGCCGGGGCAAGCGGGTCCACGCCGCACCTTCACCTGCCCCCCCTCTTCGGCGAGAGCATCCACCACAGCGCAGGCCCCCGCAAACAGGGCGGCAGGCTCCTGGCGCGAAAGGCTGCTGAGGGTAACGAGACAAGGCAGACCCGCCGCCCGGGCGGCCGCCAGTCCCTGGGGGGAATCCTCCACCGCCAACACCGAGCCCGCTGGGCACCCGAGGCGCGCTAGGGCGAGGCCGTAGGCCTCGGGATCAGGCTTCTTGGCGCCCACATCCTCGCCGCACACCTGGAAGCTGAAAGCCTCGGCCAGCTCGCCCAGCACGCCGTCGCAGAGGTGGCGCACGGCCTCACGGCCGCTGGTGGTGACGATCCCCTGGCGAAGGCCGGCGGCGCTGGCCTCCCGGATCAGGGCGGCCACCCCGGGACGCAGGGGAACCGCTCCCTGCCGCACCCGCTCCCCGTAATGGCCCGCCTTACGGCGCACCAGCTGGTCGAGGAGCGCCGGGTCGGCAGCGCCGCCAGTGTGCTCGCGGCACCAAGCCCCGATCCGCTCCCGACCGCCGCTGACCGCCAGCAGGCCCAAGTAGGTGGGCTCATCCCAGTGCCAGGGAAGGCCGAGGTCGGCGAAGGCGGCATTAAAGGCGGGGCGATGGCCATCCAGTTCCGTCTCGGCGAGGGTGCCGTCCACATCCCAGAGCAGCGCCGCGAGCCGATGGGCCATGGCCGCCACGTTACGGGGGATGACCACCCCCGCACGGGGCCGCACAATGCGAGAACCCTGCTCCGTCCTTTTTTGTTGAGCGACGCTGACGGCCCCCAGTGGCGCCTGCCGCCGCCCCTGCCGCCCCACGAGGCCAGGGCTGAACTGGCGGCGGCGGTGGACCTGCCGCCGGAACTGGTGGATCTACTGCGCCGCCGCGGTCACCGGGACCAGGAGGCGATCCGGGCTTTGCTGGATCCCCCCGCCGCCCCCGACCCACGCCAGCATTTCGCGGACCTGGAGCGCGCCGAACGGCGGCTGGTGGAAGCCTGCCGCAGCGCCGAGGCGGTGGCGATCTGCGGCGACTACGACGCCGATGGCATGACCAGCACCGCCCTGCTGACCGGGGTCCTGCAGCGGCTGGGCGCCCGTCCGCGACCAGCGATCCCCAGCCGCCAGGACGACGGCTACGGCCTGAACCGGGGCATGGTCGAGGCACTGGCGGCGGAGGGAATCCGCCTGCTCATCACCGTCGACAATGGGGTGGCGGCACGGGAAGCGCTGGAGCGGGCCGAAGCGCTCGGGGTGGCGGTGATCCTCACCGACCACCACACCTTGCCCGAGGTGTTGCCCCCCCACCTGGCCCTGCTGCATCCGGCGCGCACTCCCACCGGTTCCCCCTTCCGCGGCTTGGCGGGGGTGGGCCTGGCCTACGTGCTCGCGAGCGGTCTCTGTCGACGGCTCAAGCGCCGCGACGGGCTGGCGATCGCCCTCGACCTCTTCTGCATCGGCACCATCGCCGACATGGCCCCCCTGCAGGGGGTGAACCGGCGCTGGCTGATGGACGGTCTGCCCCGCCTGGCGGGCAGCCAGCTGGCGGGCCTGCGGGCATTGCAGCAGCTGGCGGGGGTGGAGGATCGCCCCCTCGACGCCGAGGCAGTGGCCTTCCGCCTGGCCCCTCGCATCAACGCCGTGGGCCGCCTCGGCGACCCGCTGCTCGTGGTGGAGCTGCTCACCAGTGAGGACACCCAGCGCACTCTGGAGCTGGCGAGGGATTGCGAGCAACTCAATCGCCAGCGGCGCGAGATCTGCGACGCGATCGAGGCCGAGGCCCTGGCCCTACTGGAGGCGGATGGCCCCTCCCGCCCCTCCTTCCTGCTGCTCGCCCAGAACCACTGGCACCACGGCGTGATCGGCATCGTCGCCTCCCGGCTGGTGGATCGCTTCGCCCTGCCGGTGGCCCTGCTGGCGGGAGAGGGTGATGGCCGGCTGCGGGCCTCGGTGCGAGCGCCACGTGGCTTTGCCGTCGACGCCGCCCTGCAGGCCTGCACCGAGCTCTTGGAGCGCCATGGCGGCCATCCCGCCGCCGGTGGCTTCACGGTGCGGGCAGAAAACGTCGGCCGGCTCCAGGAGCGGCTGGAGGCGATGGCCCGCCGCTGGCGCGGGGAGGAGGGGGCCGGTCCGGTGGTGGAGCCGGAGGTGCTGGTGCCGCTGGAGCGGATCGACCGCGAGTTCTGGCGGCAGTTGCAGCGGCTGGAACCGTTCGGGGTGGGCCATCCTCCGCCGGTGTTCTGGAGCAGCGGCTGTCGGCTGATGAGCTGCCGCAGGCTGCGGGGCAATCACCTCCAGCTGGAGCTGGAGCAGGGGGGGGTGCGGCGTCAGGCGATGGCCTGGCGTTGGCCGGGGCCTGACCCTGCGGCGGGCCCGCTGGATGTGGCCTGGCGGCTCAAGCTCGACCACTGGCAGGGGGAGGAGCGCCTGCTGCTGGAGGTGGTGGCCCTGCGGGGCCGCAGCGGCGATGAGGTGGTGCTGCAACACCGTCGGCGCAGCTACTGGTGCCGCCGGCAGGGGGAAAACCTGCTGATCCGCAACGCCGCCGGGGAGGAGTTGGAGGTGGAGTTGGCCGGGCTGCAGCGGAATGACCGCGACCTCGATTCAGACGCGCAGGATCGGCGCCACCTCTACGTGCGTGGTCTAGCCCGGGACGCGGCTCAGGCCCTGGGGCTGGGTGGCTGAGGGGTGGGCTGGAGCCGGAGGGGCCCGGAGCTCAGAGGGCGCCGCGACGGTAGAAGAGAATGAAGATCACAGCAGGGCCCGCCAAGGTGATCAGGGCCAGGGCTCCGAAGTTGGCGATCAGATGGAAATCGATGCCCATGGTGCGACGGATCAAGCGAAAGGCGCTGAGGCCGACCTTAAAGGCCGGAGCGGACGGCTCCGCCGCCACCGCCGGCCACTGTGACGGCTTGTCACAGCCGGCATGGCGCTGCATCAGCGGCTGCGGGGCTTGCTGCCGCCTCGATCCCGAGCTCCGGGGTGAGGCACTGGAGGCCCTCAATCCCCAACAACGGCAGCGGTATCTGGAGATGGTGGGGCCGGACGGCTGGTGTGTGCACTTCGATACCGGTGGGCGCCGCTGCCGCGTCTACGCCGATCGGCCGGATTTCTGCCGCGTGGAGAACCTGATGCGCTTGTTTGGGGCGGAGGGCGAGCAGGCGGATGCCCTGGCGATCCGCTGCTGCAGCCAGCAGATCCGCAGCGAATGGGGGGGGCGTGGCAGGGTGATGCGACGCTTTCTGCGAGCCATCCGCCAGCGGCCATGAGCGAGTCCACCGATCGGCCGACCTCCGCCGAACCCGCCAAGGGCTGGCTTGCCGTCTTTCTCAGCACCGCCACCACGGTCTTCCTGGCCGAGCTGGGGGACAAGACCCAGTTGGCGGCCCTGCTTCTCTCCGCCGAATCGGGGCGGCCCCTCGTGGTGTTCTTTGGGGCCTCCCTGGCCCTGATCTGCTCCAGCCTGGTGGGGGTGGTGCTGGGGCGCTGGCTCTCCACCGTGATGCCGGCCCAGCAGTTGGAGCGGCTGGCGGGAATCCTGATGGTGGCCCTGGGGCTGTGGCTGGGCCGCCAAGCGGCCCTGCATCTGGTGCCCCTCGCCGCTTCGGGCGGAGCCGCCTGATTTCCCCTATTCCCCGACTGCCCCATGCCCTTCGCCCTGCTGGCCTCCACCTTCGCCACCGTCTTCCTGGCGGAACTTGGGGATAAAACCCAACTGGCGATCGTGAGCATCAGTGGCACCACCAGCCGGCCAGGCGCGGTGTTCGCCGGCAGCGCCACCGCCCTGGTGCTCGCCAGCCTGGTGGGAGCCGCCGCTGGCGGCTCCCTCTCCAGCGTGATTCCCACCGACGCCCTGCAACTGGCGGCCTCGGTAGGCTTTCTGATCCTGGGCACCCGCCTGATCCTCCGCTCCCGCGGCGACGGGACGACAGAGCCGGAGCCCGATCCGGGCGACGCCCCCCCCACTGCCTAAAGTCGGTCAACCCACGCGCGGCGAGCGGCTGGCCGCGGGGCCCCACCCGCACGACACACTCCGATGAAGTTCACGGTCGCCGATCTGCTCGACCAGCTCTCCACCAGCGAGCCGCTCCCGATCACCAAGCTGGAGAAGGGGCTCGGCCTCGCCGGCCCCGACGACCTGGAGCGGTTGCGCATCGGCCTCGATGCCCTCAGCCGCCTGGCCCTGATTGAGCAGACGGAGGATGGCCTCAGGCGCCAGGACAGTCCCGATCTGATCCCGGCCCGGCTTCGCTGTTCCAGCAAGGGCTTCTGCTTCGCCCTGCGGGAGGACGGCGGCGAGGACATTTATATCCGCGATCACCAGCTCAACCACGCCTGGAACGGGGACAGGGTGCTGGTGCGCCTCACCCGCGAGGGAGGACGCCGCCGCTCGCCGGAGGGTGCCGTTCAGTGCATCCTGGAGCGCACCACCGAAAGCCTGCTCGCCCAGGTGGAACAGCAGGAGGAGAGGCTGGTGGCCGTGCCGCTGGACGACCGCCTGCTCACCACCATCGAGCTGCCCCTAGCCGATGCGGTCCATCTCCAGCCTGAGCAGGAGTCGGTGGTGGAGGTGCGGATCGACCGCTTCCCCATCGCCCAGCACGGAGCCCGGGGCCACGTGGCCCGCAGCCTGCCGGTGCACGGCGGGGAGCAGGCGGATGGGGAGCTGCTGCTGGCCAAGCATCGCCTGCACGATCGGCCCACCGCACCGAAGGCGGGGCTGCGCGCGGCAGCGGGCAGGGAGCGGGACGACCGCACCGACCTGGCCACCCTGCTGCTGGTGGGCTGGTCGCAGCCGGAGGCCCCGACCGTGCCTGCCCTCTCCCTGGAGGAGCGGGAGGGCGGCGGTTGGCGGCTCTGGTTGCACGCCCCCTCCGTGGCGGAGCGCATCGCGCCGGACGGCGCCCTCGATCTCTGGCTGCGGGACCAGGGCGAAAGCCTCTGCCTGGGCCGGCGCTGGCTGCCACTGCTGCCCCCCTCCCTCAGCCGCGATGCCTCCTTCCAGCCAGGGGTGAGCTCACCCGCCCTCTCGGTGGCGATGGAGCTGGCCGAAGATGGCAGCCTGGAGCATTTCCGCTTTGCCCTCACCACCATCCGGCCGGATGCCCGGGTCGATGCGGACAGCCTCAGCGCCTTGGCGGAGCGCAAGCCCAAAGCCCGCACCGTGCCGGCCATCCTCAAGCCCCTGAAGGATCAGATGCCCCTGCTGGAGCAGCTGATCGCGGTGAGCGCCCGCCTGCGGGAACGCCGCCGCGCCACCGGTTCGATCGAGCTGGACCTGGCGATGCCCGATCTGCCGATCCTGGGGGATCTGCGCCAGCCGCCGCCGGAGGTGGCCGGCAGCGGCTGGCTCGTGGAGCTGCCTGAGAACCACCCGGTGGCCATCCTGCGGGAGGCTGTTTTACTGGCGGAGCGCTGCCTGGGCCAGCACCTCGCCGCCTTGGAACTGCCCTGCGTCTACGCCGTCACCCCTCCGGCCGACGCCGCCGAACTCAATGAGGTGGCCAAGGCGGCCCTGGCCCTGGAGATCCCCCTGGAACTGAGCCCGGAGGGCAACGCCGACGCGGCGGCGATGGCCACCGCCTTCGCCGCCACCGACCGGAGCCGGGCCCTGCAGCAACTGCTGGGGGATGCCCTGCCGCCGCCGCGCTTCAGCGCCGAACCCGGACCCCACGTCCTGGCGGGGGAACCGGTTGCCCTGGCCCCCTGGTGCTGCCCCACGCTCCACTACGCCGACATCTGGAACCAGCATCTGCTGATCACCCTGCTTCTGGAGGGCAAGAACCGGCCGAGTGTTCGCCACCGCACCACCGTCGACCTGGCAAGCGACAGCTGCCACGGCGCCGTGGACTGGCCCCTGCTCGCCCCCTCCCAGCTCACCCCGTTCCAGGAGGCCCTGGCGCGGGGCCTGCTCCAGCGCCTCACCGCCGGCGGCCGGTTGCTGCACGAGGTCACCCAGGACGTGCTGGCCCTGGCCCAGGCGCGGCACGCCGAATCCCTGGTGGGCCAGACCCTGCCCGGGGTGATCAGCGGCGTGCAGAGCTACGGCTTCTTCGTGGAGGTGCCCCCGTCCCAGGTGGAGGGGTTGGTGCACGTCAGCTCGCTCAAGGACGACTGGTACGAATACCGCTCCCGTCAGAGCCGCCTGGTGGGCCGCAAATTCCGGCGCACTTACATGATCGGTGACCCGGTGGAGGTGGTGATCGAGAAGGTGGATCCCCTGCGCCATCAGATCGATCTGGCGGTGGTTCAGCCGGATCTGCCGGAGCCCGCGGCGACCGAAGCCGGCGAGGCTGATGGGGGAATCGATGACCTGGACGACGACGGGGACGACGACGGCAACCTCTACGCGGACTGAGGAGAGCGGATGGCCCCCACCTCCGACCCGGTGGTCCTG
The DNA here is from genome assembly GCA_044352045.1 of Cyanobium sp. Taxonomy (GTDB): domain Bacteria; phylum Cyanobacteriota; class Cyanobacteriia; order PCC-6307; family Cyanobiaceae; genus Cyanobium. The sequence continues at coordinate 10,849 of JBILEP010000002.1, forward strand.
GCCATCTCCGGCGCCTCGGGCCAACCGCTGGCGGAGCGGGCCCTGCAGTTGCTCCTCCAGGCCCAGGTGCCGGTGGAACTCGTGGTCAGCCGTGGCGCCATCCAGGTGTGGCAGGCGGAGCTGGGGGTGACGGTGCCGGCAGACCCCGGCGCCCAGGAGCGCTTCTGGCGCGCGCGCACCGGCTGTTCGGACGGCTGGCTGCGCTGCCACCGCTGGAGCGACCAGGCGGCGGCGATCGCCAGCGGCAGCAGCCCCAGCCGGGGCATGGTGATCTTGCCAGCGAGCATGGGCACCGTGGGCCGGATCGCCTCTGGCGTGGCGCTCGACCTGATCGAACGGGCCGCCGATGTGCACCTCAAGGAAGCCCGGCCCCTGGTGATCGCGCCCCGGGAGTTGCCCTGGAACCTGGTACACCTGCGCAACTTGACGGCCCTGGCCGAGGCCGGCGCCCGCATCGCGCCGCCGGTGCCGGCCTGGTATCACCGGCCCAGCAGCCTGGAGGAGATGGTCGACTTCCTGGTGATCCGCATCTTCGACAACCTGGGCCTCTCCCTGGGGGAGCTGCGCCGCTGGCAGGGCCCCATCACCGCGCCATCCCCCTGATCCACCGTGCTGCGCCGCCTCCTGCTCCTGCCCGTGCTGGCGCCCCTGCTGGCGGTGCTGCTGGTGGGTGCCCTTAACCCCCGGCCCTGGGTGAGCCTGCGGCTGATCACCTGGAGCTCCGCCCCGCTCCCGCTCGGTGCCTGGATGGCCCTGGCGGGGGCCGGTGGCGCCGCCCTCAGCGCCGGAGCCACCTCCCTGGCCCTCGGGCAGGGGGCCACCCCCCTGCGGCGCCAGGTGCGTCGGCGGATCGGGGTTGAGAGCCCCGAGCCCTGGGAGCAGGGAGAGGAGGAGTTCGAATCGCTGCGGCAACAGCGGAGCCGGCGGGAGAGTCCCCCGGCGGAATGGAGCTCGGCGGGGGCGGGGGGCAGTCGCGCCCCCGGGGAGCCGGCGCCGACGGTCTCCGTTCCCTTTCGGGTGATCCGCCGCGCCGAGGCGGCACCGAACCCTGTTCCTGCCCCTGCCGCCGCTGCCAGCGGCTGGCGGCAAGCTCCGCAACGAGGGGCTGAACCGGTACCCGAACCGGTGCCCGCTGGCGAGGACTGGGGAACCATGGCGAGCGACGACTGGTGAAGCTGCGGCGGGAGTGCGGCAATCGCCGCCACGCTGCCTAGAGTCCGCGGCACCGTCTGCCGTTCTGCCGCGGTGAGCACCAGCCCCAACCCCGAAGCCCAGGCCCCCAGCGGATCCCCCTCCGAGAAGCCAGCAGAGAAGCCGGCGCCAAAGGCCAAGCCCCCCGCACCGGAGGAGCAACCCTTTGACACTTTTGTGCCCCAAACCTTCCTGCCGGCCCTGGCCAAGGAGGTGCAGAGCTACGGCGGCCCGGCGCCCGAACTGGCCTTCCTGCAGGGGCCCATGCCCGTGGTGGGCACGGACTGCTGGATGGTGACCGGCGCGTTGCCCGGGGAGCGGCGCTTCTGGCTCTGCTTCACCAAGGCCGACATCGCCTCCGCCAAGACCATCGCCCTGGCGGAGGCGGGTGCCAGCCCCAGCCTGCTGGAGTCGTTCCTGATCGACGAAAAGAAGATGAGCCTGGCCCTTCTGGTCTCGCGGCTGGTGCAGCGCTTGAACGGCCAGAAGTGGCTCGGGCCGAACTGATCCCCATCGCGCTTCACAGTTCATCCGCTAGGGCCGCCGTGGCTCCTACGATGGCCGCACACGCTCCGCCGCCGAGCCGATCCGATGGTGCCTCCCACCGCCACCTCCGCCGCCCCCGCCTCCGCCGCCCCCTCCATCGGCACCCCTGAGGCGCCGGCGATCAAGGACCCGGTGAAGGACACGATCCTGACGCCGCGCTTTTACACCACCGACTTTGCCGCGATGGCGGCGATGGACCTGCGCCCCAATCAGGACGAGTTGGAGGCGATTTGCGAGGAGTTCCGCAAGGACTACAACCGCCACCATTTCGTCCGCAACGACGACTTTATCGGTGCCGCTGACAAGCTCGACCCCGACACCCGCAAGGTGTTCGTCGAGTTTCTCGAGCAGAGCTGCACCTCCGAGTTCTCAGGCTTCCTGCTTTACAAGGAACTCAGCCGCCGCATCAAAGAGAAGAACCCCCTCCTGGCGGAGTGCTTCGCCCACATGGCCCGCGATGAGGCCCGCCACGCAGGCTTCCTCAATAAATCGATGGCCGACTTCGGCCTGCAGCTCGACCTGGGCTTCCTCACCTCGCACAAGGCCTACACCTTCTTCAAGCCGGCTTACATCTTTTATGCCACCTACCTGTCGGAGAAGATCGGCTACTGGCGTTACATCACCATCTTCCGCCATCTCGAGCAGCACCCCGAGAGCAAGATTTTCCCGATCTTCAATTTCTTCGAAAACTGGTGTCAGGACGAGAACCGCCACGGCGATTTCTTCGACGCCCTCATGAAGGCCCAGCCCAAAACGGTCAACGGCTTCAGGGCCCGCCTCTGGTGCCGCTTCTTCCTGCTGGCGGTCTTCGCCACCATGTACGTCCGCGATGTGGCCCGCAAGGAGTTCTATGAGGCCCTGGGTCTCGATGCCCGCAGCTACGACCGGCTGGTGATCGAGAAGACCAACGAAACCTCAGCCCGCATCTTCCCGGTGGTCCTCGACGTGGCCAATCCCCGCTTCTGGGAGGGGCTGGAAAAGCTGGTGGCCAACAACACCGCCCTCGCCGAGGCCGACGCCAGCACGGCGCCGGCGCCCCTGAAGGCCCTGCGGAAGCTGCCCCACTGGCTCGGCAACGGCCTGCAGATGGCCCAGCTGTTCCTGATGGCGCCGATCCGCAGCGAGCAGTTCCAGCCGGCTGTGCGCTGAGGCTCCCTTGACGATCACCACCGATCTCCGCGCGGGCCAGAGTCCCGCCACCACCTGGGCTGATCCGCTCTGGCGCTCCCGCCTCGAGCCCCTGCTGGCCGCCGGCCGGGCCGCCGGCGCCGACCTGGTGGAGGTGTTCCTTGAGCGCACCGACCACCTCGGGGTGCTGGCCGAACAAGAGGCGATCACCAGCGTCAGCCCTGCCTTCGGCATGGGTGCCGGCTTGCGGGTGTTCCGCAACGGCCAGGATGGCTTCGTCTCCACCAATGATCTGAGTGCCTCTGGCCTGATGGAGGCCCTCGACCAGGCCCTCGGCATGCTTGGCCTGCTGCGCGCCGCCAACGGCGGCGGCGGCGGGTTCGAAGGCCTGCCGGAGCTGCGCGACCACGGCGCCAATAAGGACAGCTGGCTGGTCTCCTGTCCTGCGCTGGGGGAGGCCACCGCCAAGCTGCTGTTGGGCACCGATCGCCTGCTCCGCCACGGCCACCACCTGCAGGCCCGGCGTGGCAACTACGCCCGCGACTGGCAGGAGGTGCTGGTCGCCGCCAGCGATGGCACCTTCGCCCGCGACGTGCGACTGCACCAATCCCTGGGGCTGAGCGTGCTGGCGGCCGACGGCGACCATCGCGCCAGCCTGGGGCGGCGCTACGGCACGAGCGACAGTCCTAACGCCCTGCTGGCCTGGAACGCCGACGATTCCGCCCAGGACCTCTGCGCCAGCGCCGCCGCCATGCTCTACGCCGACTACGTGGAGGCAGGCCAATGCCCGGTGGTGCTGGCCAACCGCTTCGGCGGGGTGATCTTCCATGAGGCCTGCGGCCATCTGCTGGAAACCACCCAGGTGGAACGGGGCACCACCCCCTTCGCCGAACGGGTTGGCGAGTCCATCGCCCATGAGGCAGTCACGGCGATCGACGAGGGCCTCACCGACGGCGCTTTCGGGTCGCTCGCGATGGATGACGAGGGAATGGAGCCCCAGCGCACGGTGCTGATCGAGAAAGGGGTGCTGCGCGCCTTCCTCAGCGACCGCGCCGGCGAAGTGCGCACCCGCCATCCCCGCACCGGCAGCGGCCGGCGCCAGAGCCATTCCTTCGCAGCCGCCAGCCGCATGCGCAACACCTACATCGCCGCCGGTGCCCACAGCCCTGCCGATCTGATCGCCTCCATCGATCAGGGCCTCTACTGCAAGTCGATGGGGGGGGGAAGCGTCGGCCCCACCGGCCAGTTCAACTTCGCTGTTGAGGAGGGCTACCGAATCGAGAACGGCCAGCTCACCAATCCGGTGAAGGGGGCCACCCTGATCGGCGAGGCCAAGGAAGTGCTGCCGCGCATCTCCATGTGTGCCAACGACCTGGAGCTGGCGGCGGGCTTCTGCGGCTCGGTGAGCGGCAGCGTCTTTGTCACCGTCGGCCAGCCCCACATCAAGGTGGATGCCATCACCGTGGGGGGCCGTTGAGCATGCAAGCCAGCCTGGATGCCGAAGTCCTGAGAAGCCGACTGGAGAGCCTGGCCGCGAGCGAGGGCATTGAGCGCTGGGATCTGGGGGCCGCCTGCAGCACCGACACCTCCGTGCAGGTGGACCGGGGTGAGGCCAAGCAGATGAAGGGTGCCCAGCGCAGTGCGATCACGGTGCGGGTCTGGAACGAGCGTGGCCTGGTGGGCATCACCAGCACTTCCGATCTCAGCGACGACGGCCTGAGCCGTGCCCTGGCCGGGGCCCATGCCGCCAGCGCCTTCGGCAATCCCGATGACATCCCCGCCTTCTCGCCCCTGGCGACGGCACCGGTGGCCGAGCTCCAGCAGCCCCTCCACGAATCCCGCACCATCCTGAGCCTGCTGGATACTCTGCGGCAGGCCGAGCGCGAGTTGCTGGGCCGCCATCCCGCGATCCAAACCGTGCCCTACAACGGCCTGGCCCAACGGCGCAGCGAGCGGATCTACCTCAACAGCGAAGGAGCCTGCCGCCAGCAGTTGCTGACCACCGCCAGCCTCTACCTCTATGCGCGCGCCGAGGAGGCGGGCCGCAAGCCCCGCAGCAGCGGCGCTGTGCGCCTCGCCTACGGCGCCAATGATCTTGACATCGCTGGCTGCATCGACGAGGCGGCGGAGGGCACCATCTCCCACCTCAACTACGCACCGATCAGCACCGGTCGCTACACCTGCGTGTTCAGCCCCGAGGCTTTCCTCGACCTGATCGGCGCCTTCAGCGGCATGTTCAACGCCCGCGCCGTGTTGGATGGCGTCAGTCTCAGCCGGCGGGAGAGCCTCGGCGAAGCCCTGGCGGTGCCCTTCCTGGATCTCCACGACAACGGCCTACACCCCGGCAACATCGGCGCCTCCGCCTTCGATGGCGAGGGCACGCCCACCCGCCGCCTCAGCCTGCTGGAGGGGGGCGTGCTTCGCAGTTTTCTCCACTCCGAGGCCACGGCCCGGGCCTTCGGCGTCGCGCCCACGGGCCACGCGGGCCTCGGGGCGAAGGTGTCCGTCGGACCGGACTGGTTCGAGGTGGGGCCAACACCAGGCAGTGGTGGCGGTGAAACCGGCTTGGATCGCTTCGCCGCCTCCGGCCAGCGCAGCGGTGAAGGGCAGGGGCTGGTGGTGATTGATTCCCTCTCCGCCCTGCATGCGGGCGTAAAGGCCAGCCAGGGGTCCTTCTCCCTGCCGTTCGATGGCTGGCTGATCCGCAATGGGGTGCAGCGCTCGATCGAGGCGGCCACCGTTGCGGGCGACATCCGCGACGTTCTCAAGGGCATCGTGGGCTTCGAGGGGGAAGCGAAGATCACGCCCGATGGCCTCTGCCCCTGGGTGTGGGTCGACGGGCTGAGCGTCACCGGCGACGCCTGAGCTCGGCGCGCGGATGCGGATCCTGTTCTGGGGCACCCCCGTCTACGCCCTGCCCAGCCTGGACGCCTTGGTGGCCGCGGGGCATGAGCTGGTGGGGGTGGTGAGCCAACCCGACCGGCGTCGGGGCCGGGGGGGCGGCCTTCTGCCTTCACCGGTGAAAAAGCGGGCGCTGGAGCTCGCTCTGCCGGTGTTCACCCCCACCCGGATCCGCCGGGAACCGCAGGTTCAGGCAGAACTTGCTGCCCTGGGTGCCGAGTTGTCGGTGGTGGTGGCCTTTGGCCAGATCCTGCCGCCGGAAGTGTTGCAGGCGCCACCCTTCGGCTGCTGGAACGGCCACGGGTCGCTGCTGCCCCGCTGGCGCGGCGCGGCGCCGATCCAATGGGCCCTGCTGGAGGGGGACGCCGAGACAGGAGTGGGGATCATGGCGATGGAGGAGGGGCTCGACACCGGTCCGGTGCTGCTGGAGAGGCGTTTGGCGATCGGCCTGCTGGAGAACGCCAGCCAGCTGGGAGCGCGCCTCGCCGACCTCACCGCCGAACTGTTGGTGGAGGCCCTGCCCCGCATTGAGGCGGCCGGGCCGGGGCCGGAGGCCGAGCGATGGTGGCGGCTGGGGGTTCAGCCCCAGCGTGAGGAGGGGATGCGCTACGCCCGGACACTCTCCCGGGAGGATGGGAGCATCGACTGGATCGACTCGGCTCTGGCGGTGCACCGCCGGATCATGGCCCTCCACCCCAGCGCCCATGCCCGCTGGGGTGAGCTGCGTCTGAAGCTGCTGGCCAGCGAGCCCCTGGTGCGGCGCCTGGCGGAGCAGCTGAGCTCGGAGGGACGGGAGCTCGCGCAGCGCTGGTCTGTTGAAGCGGAAAAGACGCCGGCTACGGGGCGGACAGCTCCCGGCACGGTGCTGGAGGTGGTGAAGGAGGTGGGTCTGGTGGTGGCCACCGGCGGCTGTCCGCTGCTGCTGCGGGAGGCCCAGCTGGAGGGGCGGCCAGCTGCCCGGGGCGGCCGGCTGGTGCAGCAGCTGGAATCGGCAGGGGTGGTGGCGGGGAGTCGCCTCGCGGCCGGCGACGGCAAAACGGAAGACGGTATAAAGAAAATGGCCAATTGATTAACGTTCTATGTTGTCAGCGGTCTCACACAGCCGAACCCCCACGGACGGGTTGTAGACAGGAACGGTTCCACCTACTTGGTCCCATGGGAAGCGAACTTTCCTTCGTGAATGCCACCGGCGCCGGGTGCGTGATTCTGCGGGAAACCACCGGGCGTTATGTGGTGAGATGCGAACTGGAGCCTCGCCAGCAACAGCATGTGGCCACCTTGGCGGCGGCCCATGCGGTCTGCCGGAGTTTTGAGCAACGCTGGCAGCGCACCGATCGGCTGCCGGCCTGAGGGGAAATTCAGGCCGAAGTCAGCGTTGCTGACAAGGTGGTCTCGGGCTGGCGGCGATGGAGTTCATGCAATCCCTCCAGCTGATTGTGCACCGACACAAGCTGATCGCGGATGTGCTCACTGTTCTCAATGCGGGAGAGGGTGAGCAGCATCGTCTCAATCTGCGCCTTGCAGTTGATCAGCACTCGGCACTCGGGGGACCCGGGTTCGTAGGGCATGGCAGGCGAAAGTGTGGAGAGGGCGTAAGGACGGCAAAGGCACGGCTTGCAAAGCGTGCATGGCTTGGCCGCGCCTTAGTCGACCGCACGGGGCCATCCCAGACTGTCTCAACCGCTGCAGATTGGGCCAGCGTGGGAGTCAGCGGCTGCGGCGCCGCGGTGCAGCGGCGCTGCTAGGCGCGGGGGAGCGGTCTGAAGCGCGGCCCTGGCCACGGCCCACCTGGCCCCGGCCACCCTGAGCGCGGCCGCCCTGGCGGCCCCGCCCACCGCTGAGATCCAGGGGCGGAGCGGAGAGCACCTTCGGTTCAAAGCCCGGCACCTCCTGGCGCGGCAGCTTCTCCCCCACCAACCGCTCGATCGCCCGCAGCAGCTCGTGCTCCTCCGCCGCCACCAGCGACACGGCGTGGCCATCACAGCCCGCCCTGCCGGTGCGACCGATGCGATGCACATAGTCCTCGGCCACGTTCGGCAGATCCAGGTTCACCACGTGGGGCAGCTGTTGGATGTCGATGCCGCGGGCGGCAATGTCGGTGGCCACCAGCACCCGCAGCTCCCCACTCTTGAAGCCCGACAGGGCGCGGGTGCGGGCCCCCTGGCTCTTGTTGCCGTGCAGGGCGGCGGCGCTCAGCCCGTCCCGCATCAGCCGCTCGGTGAGCTTGTTCGCCCCGTGCTTGGTGCGGGAGAACACCAACACCTGCTCCCAGCCGTTGCTGCGGATCAGGTGGGTGAGCAGGTCCCCCTTGCGGTCCATGTCGCAGGGATGGAGCACCTGCTGCACGCTCGGCGCCGCCTGGTTCTCCGGGGTGGCCTGCAGGTGCACCGGCTGGTGCAGCAACCCCGTGGCCAGCTGACGGATCTCGCCGGAGAAGGTGGCGGAGAACAGCAGGTTCTGGCGATGCTCCGGCAACAGGGCCAGGATCCGACGGATGTCGCGCAGGAAGCCCATGTCGAGCATCCGATCGGCCTCATCCAGCACCAGAATCTCCACCCGGTCGAGGCGCAATGCCCGCTGTTGGTGCAGATCCATCAGCCGGCCCGGAGTGGCCACCAGCACATCGGTGCCGCGCCGCAGGCGCTCAATCTGGGGGTTGGCGCTGACGCCGCCGAACACCACATCGGAGCGAAGGTCGAGATAGCGGCCATAGGCGCGCACGCTGTCGCCCACCTGGGCCGCCAGCTCGCGGGTGGGGGTGAGCACCAGGGCGCGCACCACACCGGCGCGGGCATGGGGCCCGTGCAGCAGGCGCTCTAGCAGGGGCAGGGTGAATCCGGCCGTCTTGCCGGTGCCCGTCTGGGCGGCGGCGAGCACATCCTTTCCCTCCAGCACCGCGGGGATGCACTGCTTCTGGATCGGCGAGGGATGGCGATAGCCCTTGGCCGCCACCGCCTTGAGCAAGGGCTCGGAAAGACCCAGTTCGGCGAAATCGGCCGCCAGGCCAGCCACCGGCGCCGTCGCGATCGGCCCGGCGGCGGCGGCGGGATTTGCAGGAAGTCGCGACTCGCCCACCGCTTGGGGGGCGGGGGCGCGTCGGCGCCGGGGGGTGGTCGTGATCGGAGCGACGGCGTCAGCGTTCAGCCTAGGCGGGCGCTGCCGTCCAGGCCTGAGGCCCGTTGAAAATGGGCGCAGCGCTCGCAGGGGCCCTCGGGCAGGACGGCGCAGCGCAACAGGGGCGAACGGGCGTTGAAGCGGCAGGCGGGTTCGCCGATCACCCAGCGGCCCTGCCACCAGCGCGCGTCGGCGGGCTGGCGCTGAACCTTCACCTGCAACGCCACGCTGGCCAGTTCGTAGCGGCCATTGCGCAGTTGGTAGCGGTGGCGGCGCTGCAACACCAGGAAGCTGCTGCCGCCGTGCAGCAGCCAGCGACCGGGATGGGGGACCTGCTCGATCCCCTCCAGATCGAGGGTGTCGAGCAAACGGTCGTCGTCGATGCGGCGCAGCTCGATCCGCACAGCCGTTCCTCAGGGTTGCTTGACGGGAAGGGCATCCGGCGCCGGGTGCGGGTTGGCCTGCGGAGCCGTAGGAGGGTCCGGCTCCCGGCGTGCCGAAAAGCCCCACAAAAAAAGCACCACCACGCTGGCCAGCAGGGCCCAATCGGGAATCTCAAGCGACGGCAGGGCAAGGCGCACCAGCAGGCGCAGGCCCACCAGCCCCACCGCCAGATAGCCGGCAGTCTCCAGATGGCGGAACACCTCCAGCCAGCGGATGAACAGCTCGGCGGTGAGCCGCAGCGCCACCACGCCGATCACGCCGCCTGCCATCACCAGCAGCAGCCGGTCGGTCACCGCCACCGCGGCGGCGACGCTGTCGAGGGAAAAGGCCAGGTCGGTGAGGGCCAAGGTGAGCACGATCGAGCCCAGCCCCACCTGCGGGGCCGGGTTGGAGGGGGCGTCCGCTGAGCCGGGCTCGAGCGCCACCGCCCCGCCGCCGCCATCCAGACCCAGCAGGTGCCGACCACAGAGGTAGAGCAGATAGGCGGAGGCCAGCAGCTGCAGGGGCCAGAAGGCCAAAACCCAGCGTGCCGCGGCGATCAGACCGAGACGGAAGACCAAGGCGAGGAGAAGGCCGAGGTTGAGGGCCTGGCGCTGGCGGGCGGGGTCGTGGAGACGCCTGGAGATGGCTGCCAGGGCGATGGCGTTGTCCGCCGAGAGCACCGCTTCCAGCCCCACCAGCAAGGGGAGGAGCAGCAGCACCTCTCCCCACTGGTCGGCCGCTTGGATCAGCGGAGTGAGGGATTCGACGGTTTCGGCTTCCATGCGCCGCGCTGGCTCCAGGAGGCTCCTATCTCCGGAGCGGTTCAGATCCACTGTAGGAAGGTCTCCCCCGAGCCCCGTCCGCCCCATGGAGCTGCAGGCCGAGCTGGTGCACGCCGAGCCGGGGCGACGGGTGGTGCGGGTCTCCGCCCTGGAGGGGGGGCACCCCCTGGGCAGCGCCCTGGGGGAGGCGGAGGACGCGGAAACGGCTGAGGAGCGGGCGATCGGCCGGCTGCAGTCTCGGCTGGTCAGGCCACAGGCAGCGACTCCAGCCGCTCTCACGGCAACAGGCGTTCCCATCCCAACAGCCTCTCCCATACCAGCAGCCTCTCCATCGCCCCCGCAACCTCCTTCGCCGGCGCCGCCGCCAGCTCCAGCGCGCCAGCAACCGCAAGCCCAAACGATGTCTCCCCAATCCGAGGCCACACCGGAATCCCCGTCGCCACCCCCGGCCGCCCCCCTGGAGCCGCCGATGGACCCGGAGGACTGGAGCCAGGAGCTCCTTCAGCTCGACCGGCAACTGCAACGCCTCGGCTGGGCCCGCGACCAGGAGGGTACGTATCTCCAGCGGGCCTTCGGCCATCCGAGCCGCAGCCGCCTCACCCGCTGGGCCGACCTGACGGCCTTCCTGCGGGCCCTGGAGGAGCTGGAGCCTGGGGCTGATCCCGCTTCGGCCCCCATCCCCCTGCAGCGCGGCGACCTGCTCAGCCAGTGCGACACCCTGCTGGAGCGGCTCGGCTGGGACACCCTCACCGCCCGCCGCTTCCTGGAGCGAAACCTGGCGGTCAGCAGCCGCCAACAGCTCAGCGACGCCCAGCTGCTTCAGTTCAACATGCTGCTGGAGGAGGCCTGGTTGGAGGCCGGCGCGGCCGCGCCGATATGCGAGCCTGGCCCTGCGCCGGCCGCTTCCGCAGCCACCGCGCCGCAGCGTTCTCCGCGACGACCATGACCCTCCGCGTCGGCATCAACGGCTTCGGCCGCATCGGCCGCCTGGCTTTCCGCCACGCCTGCCGCCAGAGCGACATCGAGGTGGTGGGAATCAACGACCTCATCGAGGTCGATTACCTCGCCTACATGCTCCGCTACGACTCCACCCATGGCCGCTTCGACGGCACCGTGGAGGTGCGGGACGGCGCCCTGGTGGTGAACGGCCGAGCGATCCGCATCACCGCCGAGCGGGATCCCGCCGCCCTGGCCTGGGGCGATGTGGGGGCCGATTACGTGCTCGAATCCACTGGCTTCTTCCTCACCGACGCCACCGCCCGCCAGCACATCGCCGCCGGTGCCCGTCGGGTTGTCATGTCGGCCCCATCCAAGGACGACACGCCGATGTTCGTGATGGGAGTGAACCACACGGCCTACGCTGGCCAGGAGATCGTCTCCAACGCCTCCTGCACCACCAACTGCCTGGCGCCCCTCGCCAAGGTGGTCCATGACAACTTCGGCATCGCCAGCGGTCTGATGACCACCGTGCATGCCACCACCGCCACCCAGAAGACGGTGGACGGCCCTTCGGCGAAGGACTGGCGGGGCGGCCGCGGGGCTGGCCAAAACATCATCCCCTCCTCCACCGGGGCGGCCAAGGCCGTCGGCCGGGTGATCCCCGCCCTCAACGGCAAGCTCACCGGCATGGCTTTCCGCGTGCCCACCCCCGACGTCTCGGTGGTGGATCTCACCGTCAACCTGGAGCGCCCCGCCAGCTATGAACAGGTGAAGCAGGCAATCCGCGCCGCCGCTGAAGGGCCGATGCGCGGCGTGCTCGGCTACACCGAAGATGCGGTGGTCTCCAACGACTTCATCGGCGAGAGCTGCACCTCTGTATTCGACGCCGATGCGGGCATCGCGCTCACCGACACGTTCATGAAGCTCGTCGCCTGGTACGACAACGAATGGGGCTACGCGGGCAAGTGCCTCGAGCTGATGCGCCACATGGCCAGCGCGGGATGAGGGCGGCAGTAGCGGCGCAGCAGTTTTGCCCCCAGGCCGATCTGGTTCTGATTGGCATAGGCCTCCCGCTCCAGCTCCTGCTCCTCGATCGGACTGGCGGCGTACATGGGATCTCTCAGCTGAGCCTCCATCTCCGGGTGCATCACCTTGGTGAGGCCGAGGGATCGCGGACGGGCCCGTAGACCACCGCCGGCGCAGCTCTGGGCCACATGAATCGCCTCGTGGTTCAACACCCGCAGGAATTCCACCGTCCCCTTCTCCACCACCTGGGGCTGCAGCCGCAGTGTGCGTTCGGCGTGGTCCCATTCGCCGGCTGCTCCCGGCTTGCGGGTGGCCTCCAGGTCGATCGCCACGCCCACCCGCTCCAGCTCCCGCAGCAGGGTGCCGATCGCTTCCCGTTCCTCGCCGTAGTCGGGAGGGTTGGCGATCATCGCCTTGAGCTGCTCCAGGCTCGGCTCCGGTTCGCCGAGACGACGGCGGAACTGGTAGCGAATGCCGCCGCCGGGCATCGGTTCGGTGGTGGGAATCCAGGCCAGGTCGGCCTCCGCCAACCGCTCCACCAGGTCGCCTTGCAGCAAGACCAGCGGCCGGCGCTCCGGGACCGGAGGCGGATCGAGCCGGGCGACCACCTTGGAGAGGCTCGGAACGCCGGAGGCCACGCTCGTCAGGCCGTCGATGGCCTCCGGCAGGACTGCGATCCCCACCCCCAACAGCAGCGTGCCCGCCAGCAGGACGACGCCCCCGGAGAACCAGCCGCGCCGCTCCATCAGGCTGCCGCAGTGCCCGCAAACCACCGTGCCACCCAGGCCCGTGGAGAGGGGAAAGGGGGGGCGAGCGGCGCAGCGGCGGCAGCGGTAGTGGGACATCGGCCCTCCTCCTGATCCAACAGTCTCGCGCCGGCGTGGGCCGGCTGGGTTGGGTGAGGGCGGTTGGTTGCGAGGATCCTGCTCCGTGCAGCTTCCTCGCCCATGCCCCTCTCCGCCCTGGTGCGCCAGCTCCAGCAGGTGCCTCTCACCGGCGAGGTGCGCCAGCGCTGCACCCGGGCGGAGCGGCTGCGGCTCAGCGGTGCCGGTCGGGCCGCCCGAGCCCTGCTGGCTTCCGCCCTGGCCTGCCTGGAGAGCAGCCCGCTGCTGGTGGTGGTGCCCACCCTGGAGGAGGCGGGCCGCTGGAGCGCCCTGCTGGAGCTCATGGGCTGGCCCTCCTGCCAGCTCTACCCCAGCTCCGAGGGTTCCCCCTACGAACCGTTCGACCCCACCAGTGAAATCACTTGGGGCCAGCTGCAGGTCCTGGCCGAACTGGTGGACGGCGACAAGGGCGCACACGCATGGCGGGGGGTGATCGTCGCCACCGAGCGCGCTCTCCAGCCCCACCTGCCGCCCCCCGCCGCCCTGGCCTCTCTCTGCCTCTGCCTCCGACGCGGCGACAGCCTCGAGGGGGAAGACCTGGGCCGCCGCCTCACCCATCTGGGCTACGAGCGAGTCACCACGGTCGAGCAGGAGGGCAGCTGGAGCCGCCGCGGCGACATTCTGGATGTCTACCCGGTGAGCGCGGAGCTGCCTGTCCGGCTGGAATGCTTCGGCGAGGAGATCGAGAAGCTCCGGGAGTTCGACCCCGCCAGCCAGCGCTCCCTCGATGCCGTCGACGTGGTGCGCATCACCCCCACCAGCCACGCCCCGCTGGTGGCCGACGCCCTGCGGGAGCAGCTGCCGGAGGGGCTGGAGGCTCTGCTGGGAGCGGAGGGATTGCACACCCTGCTGGAGGGCGGCGCCCCGGAGGGCCTGCGGCGGCTGATGGGCCTGGCCTGGGGGCAGCCGGCCTCCCTGCTCGATTACCTGCCGCCGAACACCTGGCTGGCGATCGACGAGCGTCGCCACTGCCTCGCCCACGGCCAGGCCTGGTTCGAGCATGCCGCCCAGCACTTCGCCGATCTGGAGCTGCAGCCCCTGCTGCCACCGGCCCTGCACAGGCCGCCGGCTGCGGTGTTGGCGGAGGCCACCAGCCGCTTCGCCGGCTTCGACCTGGCGGAGCTGCACGAGAGCGACGGCCACCCCAACAGCCTCGATCTGGCCGGCCGCTCCGTCGCCGCCCATCCCAACCAGTTCGGCCGCCTGGCCAGCCAGATCAAGGGCCACCAGCGGGAGCGCGAGCGGGTCTGGATCGTCTCCGCCCAGCCGTCCCGGGCCGTCGCCCTGCTGGAGGAGCACGACTGCGTCTGCCGCTTCGTGCCCAATGCCGCCGACCTGGCGGCCATCGAGAGGCTTGTGGACCAGGGCACGCCGGTGGCCCTCAAGAGCCGTGGCAACGCCGAGCTGGAGGGTCTGCAGCTGCCCGCCTGGAAACTGGTGCTGCTCACCGACCGGGAGATCTTCGGTCAGCACAGCCTCGCCGCGGGCGGCTGGGTGCGGCGGCGGCGGCGGGCGGCCAGCCGCACCATCGATCCCAACCGCATGGTGCCGGGGGATTTCGTCGTGCACCGCACCCACGGCATTGGCCGCTTCCTGAAGCTGGAGAAGCTGGCAATCAGCGGCGAATCTCGCGATTACTTGGTGGTGCAGTACGCCGATGGCCTGCTGCGGGTGGCGGCCGACCAGGTGGGCAGCCTGGGCCGCTACCGGGCCAACGGCGAGAAGGCACCGGAGCTGAATCGCATGGGCGGCACCGCCTGGACCCGCGCCAAGGAGCGGGCCGCCAAGGCAATCCGCAAGGTGGCGATGGACCTGGTGAAGCTCTATGCCGAGCGTCACCAAGCCGAGGGCTTCCCCTTCCCCCCCGATGGTCCCTGGCAGGGGGAGCTGGAGGATTCCTTCCCCTACGAACCCACCCCCGATCAGCTGCGGGCGATCAGCGAGGTGAAACGGGACATGGAGCGCCCCGCGCCGATGGACCGGCTGGTGTGTGGCGATGTGGGCTTCGGCAAGACCGAGGTGGCGATCCGGGCGATCTTCAAGGCCACCACCGCCGGCAAGCAGGTGGCGATGCTGGCCCCCACCACGGTTCTGGCCCAGCAACATTGGCGCACCCTCAGCGAGCGCTTCGCCCCCTATCCGCTCAAGGTGAGCCTGCTCAACCGCTTTCGCACCGTCGTGGAACGGCGGACGATTCAGGACGGTCTGGCCAACGGCACCATTGATGTGGTGGTGGGCACCCACCAGCTGCTGAGCAAGGGCACCCGCTTCCAGCAGCTGGGCCTGTTGGTGGTGGACGAGGAACAGCGCTTCGGCGTGCAGCAGAAGGAGAAGATCAAAGCGATGCGCAAGGACGTGGACGTGCTGACCCTCAGCGCCACGCCGATC
>JBILEP010000052.1:0-9681 GCA_044352045.1 Cyanobium sp.
GGCCGGAGCAGCCGGGGGCGCTGGCCCAGGAGCTGGCCGCCGCCGACCTGGTGGTGCACACCACGCCGGTGGGCATGGCGGCCCCGGGCGACCCGGGCGCGGCCGGCCGCTGCCCGCTGGCGGAGGCCGACCTGGAGGGGCTGGGCGCCGGCTGTGTGGTGTACGACCTCATCTACACCCCCCGGCCCAGCGAGCTGTTGCGGCGGGCCAGCGCCCGCGGCTGCCGCGTGCTGGACGGTCTGGAGATGCTGGTGCGCCAGGGGGCGGCCTCGTTGCGGCTGTGGAGCGGCCTGGAGGCCGTGCCCGTGGAGGCGATGCGGGCGGCCGCCCTGGCCCAGCTGGACTCCGCCTAGCCTTGACGCCACCTGGCCCCGACACGATCCGATGCAGGACCCTCCCCTCTGGCAGCGCCTGGTGGCGGCCCTGGCCTACCTGCTGCCCTGGAGCGACGCGATCGGCTTCGGCACCTCCCTGTTCCGGGAGTTTCCGGCGCTGCTCTGGCTGGCCTTGCCGGCCGCGCCCCTCCAGTTCCTGCAGAACGCGGTCCCCCTGGGCAGCCTGGTGCTTTTTCTGGTGTTGTTCCTCGCCGTCGCCCGCAACCCACAGGTGCCCTACTTCGTGCGCTTCGCCGTGCTCCAGGCCCTGCTGATCGACATCGTGCTGGTGCTGCTGCAGCTGGCCTTCCAGACCCTCTTCCCCTCCCTGGCGGACACCTTCCTGGTGCGCACGCTCGCCAACGCCGTTTTCCTCGGCACCCTGCTGGTGGTGCTCTACGGCATCGTCGAGGCCGGGCGGGGTCGGCAGGCCGAAATCCCCACCGTCTCCGAGGCGGTGCGCATGCAGCTGTTCTGAGGGGCGCTCCGGGAGAGGCGCTGCGATAGGTTTCTGAATCCGTCGCTGGTGGTCGGCTCCGCCGGATCCCGCCCCCAGCCCCTCCCCAGGGCGACCAAGACGCACCCTCCCATGACCGACTCCTACTACGAAACGATGTACATCCTCCGCCCGGACATCCCGGAGGAGGAGGTGGAGAGCCATGTCACCCGCTATCGCGACATCGTCAGCGAGGCCGGTGGCCAGGTGCTCGACACCCAGATGCGCGGCAAGCGCCGCCTGGCCTACCCGATCGCCAAGCATCGGGAAGGCATCTACGTGCAGCTGAACCACGACGGCGACGGCCAGCAGGTGGCCCCCCTGGAGCGGGCGATGCGCCTCTCGGAAGACGTGATCCGCTATCTCACCGTCAAACAGTCCGGTCCGATGCCCGCCCCCCGCACCCTCACCGTGGAATCGGCGGAGCCGGCGGCCCCATCCCCCGCCACGGCCGCCGCCAGCGCCGAGTGAGGCTGCAGCCGAGCCTTGTGATCACGGGTTCGCCCACCTAGAATCCCCCGGACTTATGGGGATAGTGATGAGCGATTCTGGTGAAGACCAAGCCTCGTTGCGGCGCCAGGCCCGCGCCGCCTCTGTCTCCAATCGCTGGTGGGAGAACGAGGGCCTCACTTCAGGTCCTGCAGATCGCGCCGTGCCTCCCCCCGCCGGCTCCCTTGGGCCGGCGCCACCGCCGCCCCCACCTCCGGAGCCGGCCTCCCACCGGGAGCAGGCCCGGCTCCGCCTGGAGCTGGAGGCCGCCCACGACGAGATCGCCGCTCTCCACGAAATGCTCGAGGATCTCCCGGAGATCTTCGAGCGCAAGTTCCGCCAGCGGGTTCAGGGGCTGGTGGAGGAGCAGCGGCGCCTCCTGGCCGATAACCAGCTCCTGCGTGACAGGCTCTACGCCCTCACCCCCGTCACGCCTACAGCCCTTCTGGCTCCCTCAGCCTCCGTGCCCTCGCGCCGCCTCCCATCGCGACCCAGTCTGCGTCAGGCCGTGCGGGCAGCCCTGGTGAGCCTGCGCCCCCGGCCGCGGCTCAGCCCTGGCGACGACGGGCGGACCAAAGCCGCGTAGGCAGGCCCCACACGTAGATGAAGCCCTCAGCGGCGCGGTGGTCGAAGCGATCATCGGCGCCATAGGTGGCCATGTCGGGCACATACAGGCTGTCGCTGGCGCTGGCGCGGCCCACCACCGTGGCGTTCCCCTTGTGCAGCCGCACGCGCACCACGCCGCTCACCGTCTCCTGGGTGCGATCAAGGAAGGCGTCGAGCGCCTCCTTCAGGGGCCCGAACCACAGGCCCTGGTACACCAGATCGGCCCAGGTCGCCTCGATCTGACGCTTGTAGCGCTGCACATCGGCGGCGAGGGTGAGGCTCTCGATCTCCTGGTGGGCGCGGATCAGCAGCAGTAGGCCAGGGGTCTCGTAAATCTCGCGGCTCTTGATGCCCACCACCCGGTTCTCGATCATGTCGAGGCGACCGAAACCGTGCTCGCCGGCCAGGGCATTGGCACGGCGGATCAGGGTCACCGGATCGAGGGCCTCCCCGTCGATCGCCACCGGGTTGCCGCGCTCGAAGGCGATCTCCACCACCCGCCCCTGCTCCGGAGCAGCCTCGATCGACCGGGTGAGGGCGAAAACCTCCTCGGGAGGTTCCACCATCGGATCCTCCAGACGCCCGGCTTCGATGCTGCGGCCCAGCAGATTGAGATCGATCGAGTAGGGGGAACTGCGGCTCACCGGCGCCGGGATGCCGCAGCGCTCGCCGTAGGTGATCGTCTCCTCGCGACTCATGCCCCACTCCCGCGCTGGCGCGAGCACCATCAGGTCGGGGGCCAGGGCGCCGATGGCCACGTCGAAACGCACCTGGTCGTTGCCCTTGCCGGTGCAGCCGTGGGCGACGGCGTCGGCGCCCCGCTCCCGGGCCAGCTCCACCAGCTGACGGGCGATCAGGGGCCGGGCAAGGGCGGTGGAGAGGGGATAGCGACCCTCGTAGAGGGCGTTGGCCCGGATCGCCGGGAAGGCGAACTCGCGGACAAAGGGCTCGATCAGGTCGGCGACGACCGACTCGCAGGCCCCCGCCGCCAACGCCTTGCGTTGGATCGGCTCGAGTTCATCCCCCTGGCCGAGGTCGGCGGCGAAGGTGATCACCTCCTCCACCCCCCACTCCTGCTTGAGATACGGGATGCAGACGCTGGTGTCGACGCCGCCGGAGTAGGCGAGCACCACCCGTCGGGCCCGTGGACCGCTCGCTGCCTTCGCGCCGAACTGGCTCATGCCCGCGTCTCCTCAGTGGTTCGGACCGATTCTGTCCCCTCGACCGGCAGGGCCCAGCGACGCAGCACCACCAGGGCGGTGGCCAGGGGTGGCAACAGCAGCAGGGCCAGCACTAGATCGGCCCGGATCGGCGGCGGTTCCGACCAGCGCTGCCCCGCCCACACCAGCAGGCCGCTGAGGGCGAGGGCGAGGGTCCAGAGGCGGGCCACGGGGCCGAACTTGCGGAGGGGCATCGGGAGGCGCGCTGGTGGAGTGGCGCTGCAGACGGTAGGCTGACGGATTGGACTTTCAGGATCCAGCCCGCTGGAGCCCGCATGAGCATCCTCGATACCATCAACCCTTCGCTCACCCGCTATCGGCGCGATGAACCGGCGCCGGTGCTGCCGCTGCGCGACGAGCCCGACCTGCTCAGCCTGCTGGAGGCCAGCGGCCGCCTGGTGGCGGATGAGGAGAGCGCCGGTACCGATGTGAGCACCGTGGAGGAGGAGGAGCTCTCGGCGCTGATGGGCGAGAAGGAGGATTACAACCAGGTGGACGACACCGCCGAGGAGGACTGGGAAGACTGACCCCGCCATGAAGGTGCCCGACGGCAGACTGCCCGCCGCTCTGCTGGCGTTGATCGTGCTGGGCGCCTGCCTGGCCGCCGACTGGAGAGTGAGCAATTCGATGCTCAGCCTGCCCCTGCTGGTGGCGTTCGCCGTGAGCACCGGGGTGGCCGCCTGGGGGGTGCCGCGGCTGCGGCGCCTCAAGCTCGGCCAGGTGATCCGCGACGAAGGTCCCCAGGCCCACCAGAGCAAGGCGGGCACCCCCACGATGGGGGGCCTGCTGGTGGTGCCGGTGGGGGTGCTGGTGGGCGCCCTGGTGGCGCCCACGGATCCGCGACTGCTGGCGGTGGCCGCCGTGACCCTGGCGTTCATGGCCATCGGCGCGGTCGATGACTGGCGCAGCCTCACCCGCCAAACGAACACAGGACTGACACCGCGGGGCAAGCTGCTGCTGCAGGGGGGGGCCGCCCTGCTGTTCCTGATCTGGGCCGCCCTGGGCGGCTGGCTCGGGGGCGCCGCGGCTGGGGATGTGGGGCTGCCCTTCGGCTGGATCCTCCCCCTCGGGCTGTTGATCTGGCCCCTGGGATTGTTCGTGTTCCTGGCCGAGAGCAACGCCACCAACCTCACCGATGGACTCGATGGCCTGGCCGCTGGCTGCGGCGCGATCGTGTTCAGCGGCCTGGGGTTGCAACTGATGTTGCGCGGCAACGACGGCGATCCCGCCCTGGCGGCCTTCTGCCTCGCGATGGCGGGCTGCTGGCTGGGATTCCTCAGCCAGAACCGCCATCCAGCCCGGGTATTCATGGGGGATACCGGCTCGCTGGCGATGGGCGCGGCCCTCAGCGCCGTCGCCCTGCTGGGGGACAGCCTCTGGCCCCTGCTGCTGATGGGGGGGGTGTTCCTGGCCGAGTCCCTCTCCGTGATCCTGCAGGTGTGGGTGTTCAAGGCCACCAAGGGACCTGACGGGCAGGGGCGTCGCCTGTTCCGGATGGCCCCGCTGCACCACCACTTCGAACTGGGCGGGCTCGGTGAGGAGAGGGTGGTGCTCGCGTTCTGGGGCGCCAGCCTGATACTGGTGGTGTTGGGGTTGCTACTCCGCCCCTGACCCCCCTACCGCCGCTCTCGCCATGGCCCATTTCACCTGGAAGGAAGCCGGCCTCACCAGCGACTGCGCCAGCCTGGATGCCATGGCCGCCCGCTTCGAGGAATCCGCGGCCCTGATGCGACGCATGGCGGCCGAGGGCTTCCAACTCGACCGTGAAGCCGATGGTGTGGCCCGCATCACCCATCCCGATCCAGGGGTGTTTGAGGCCTACGGGTTCATCAACGAGGAGTCACCGGAACGGCAACTGCAATTGCTGGACGACAGCGAGGGTTGAGTTCGCCCGCTCCCTGGCCGGCCTCAACGACGGCGCAGGGCACCGACAATCCAGACCACGACAAAGGCTAGCGACGACAGCCCCAGATACACCAAGGTTCCCTTCTGCAGGTCGGCGATGTCGAAGCCGAACAGACGGAAGCCATCCACCACATCCCCAGCGGTCTGGAAGGCCAAGGTACGCAGGGGGGTGCTGTGATCAAGCATGGGGATCAGTGCTCGTGCGAAGATGGCGCCGGCCTGGTGCTGGGCAGGTTGGTGTGAAGCTCACGCCAGAATAACGCTTCGCTCTTCTCCCAAGCATGGCAGCCGAAAGGAAGCTGACCAGGCTGAATGTAGTTCTGATAGAAGAAGCCAGGATTGGCATCCAGCGAAAAATGGGCGGCAATCGCAGGCCCTGGAACTCGAAAACGAGGAAGGACCCGAGGAGCCAACAAGCCGAAAATGATGTCCTCATTGAGCCCGCAAAACGAGAAATAAGCGAGTGAGTTTCGCCACGACAGCAAGCGCATCATTATCAACCGCAAGCGATTGGTCAGCCTGAGAAGCGAACGAGCTGGTCGCCTCCAGCGAAACGAATCCAGAGGACGGTGAGCCGCTAACAGCTCCTGAAGACCTAGAACCGGATGCCACTTGTAGCGCCAACTGGTCAGCAAGGCGTGGTGATCGCGGACGTGGCGGAGCGACAGGCCGCCATTGCCGACAGCTTGCGCGGGACAAAACATTCCGGGAGGCAGCTTGGGAAGAGTGCACCAAGGGGCGCCCAGATAGGAGTAGTGCGCGCTGAGCCAGCGGGACAATTCTGCCGAGAAGATCCAGGCGTCAATCTGGGCAATAAGAATGTAGCGCCAACCGAAAAAAAGCCGATAAAAGGAGGGGGACAACATCAGGGCGTTATAGGTGGCCGTAGAAGCAAACCAGCCAGGATCGAGAGCCAGGACATCGAGATCGGCACAACTGGCAGAGATATCAGCCAGCAACTCCGACTGCTGCGCTTGAAGATCGATTCCTTCGGGGCAGAGGAGGCGAACCGAGTGGCGGCCAAGAAGCCGACAAGTATTCACGATTGAAGCGCGCTCGACCGCGCTCAGATTCGGCCGGTAGACAGGGATGACAACACAACAGTCAGCCGTCACGGCGTACAGCATAGATATTCAGCTGGGAGTCCATCCCGTCCACCACCTCGGATTGTGTGAAAGGATTCGCGACCACGCGAGCCTCTTTGATCGAAAACCGGAAGCCATTGACCTTCAGAAGAGCAAGAATCTCAGGCAACATTTGAGGATCCGCCTGAAAGGAATGGTATTCGAGAAAAAGATGATGGACCCGACGCAAGTCAATCGCAGGATCACAAAGGATATGATTTTCCGCTCCTTCAATGTCGATCTTCAGCAGATCAATCTTGGCCTGGCTCGCCAACAGCTCCGCCAAGGTGACCGACGGCACCAGCCGTCTCGCTGACAGGGCGCCGCTGCTTTGGGCGGTTTCCGCGGCTCTACCGGAAGCGCCACCCTCACAAAGAAAGGAAATGCCGTTATTGTGCGTCCAGACGGCTTGGTTGTGAGCACGCACACGATCCTCCAGGCCAAGGCTGGATACATTGCGCACCAAAGAGGCATGGATCGTGGGATCAGCCTCATAGGCTTCAATCACGGCCCCGGGATAATTTAAAGCAAGCCATAGAGAAGACAGTCCGATATTGGCTCCGCAATCAATGATAGTGATCTCACCAGAGCCATTAAAGGCATAACAACGTTGCTCGAATATTTCTCGCGCACAGACAACAAAAGTACAGGCATCAACATAATTCAGCTCGCCAATTGCCGTCATGAATTTGCCCGGCACATAGCGGGGGAGGGCTAGCAACTCATGCTCTTGCGCTGGCTCCAACAGAGCCGAAGCCGACCCTTCAGTGCCCGAGGGGAAAAGGGTGGCGATGCGCTGCGCGACTTTTTTACCAAGAGACGGCAAGAGCATGGCCAAGGAAACGGACGGAGTGGCGATCGGAAGGCGGACTGAATCGGCAGCTCAGAGGAGATGCGGCAGAGAGCGCACTTTAGCAAGGGCTCGCAGGGGACTCTTGGAGGCTCGGCGGAGGCGCCTGAGAAATGGCATGATCAGGCGGGCACGGAGAGTAGCCTCCTGGCGCATTTTTTGACCAGCAATATGATGCTCAAACGTATATCGATCAGCAATTTCATTCCGAAGCGGCAGGGAAGGATGCTGCAGTGGCCCCAGGCCGTGGCTGATGTGCTTAGAATCAAGCACGTTGATGGTGTGCGTCGCATCGACACCAAAACCAATATTGCTGACGAGGTTGCGGTTGGGAAGGGCTGTGAGGCCATTGTTGGCAATGCAGAGGAAGGTCCATTGATAGTCCCAAGTCGTGGCGTAGAACGAATCGAGATAAGTCTGCCACCAGATCTGAGCCCAATAGGAGCGCTCGTGCGCGTCGTCAAAAAGCGATGACAATAAATCGCATTCGATGAAGGTTGGCCAATTGGAAAGCAGGGGATCATAGTGGCGCCAGCGGGAGCTCCAAGTCGCCCAGCCCCAGCAATGGGGATAACGGCTGAAGTAGTACGAGCCATCACCGCGCCACTGACCATCCTGGAAATTATTGCCACTGATGCACCAGACACGCTCATCATCTCGAAAGCGCTCGAGCAGCGACTCACAATAAAGAAAGAAATCAACATTGGGCACACAATCGTCTTCGAGGATGATTCCTTCCGGTTCCTGATCCAAAAACCAGCTGATCGCCTTGCTCACGCCGTTACAGCAACCAAGATTGCTCTCGCTATAGAGGTGCTTAACCTGGCAGGGCCAATCAATTTCGCGCTCAACAACTTCTCTGGTTGCCTGGACTTTTTGATCCTCGCCCGGCCGGGCGGGGTTGGGGCCATCGCAGGCGACGTACATCCGCTCTGGCGCGTAAGCCCGTATGGCCTCAATGACCTGCCGGGTGGTGCCCGGACGGCGCCAAGCTAGGAGCAGCACCGCGGCCTTCATGCCGGAGACACAGCAAAAATTTTGAAGAATTCTAGACTCAATTCCCGACTCGGCAGACAAAGTGAGGGCCCGGTCGCGGGTTCACGACATCAGCGACGCCTGCATCGATGCGTGGGATTCAAGCGTGATGGCCGTTACCACCGGTTCAGGTCACCGTTGCTTACGAAGCTGAAAAGAGATTCCAGTAACAACAATAGAAGTTTATCGAGCCATCATCTTGACTTCAAAAACAGTTCACATAAGGCCAGAAAAAAATCTCATGGCCGAACGGAGTTGACCTCTCAAAACACGCCTGGAAATTCGGCCGGCAAGTTTGCGGTCATCGATGTGATGATAATAGGTGTAGGCATCTGCCTGTCGATCAACCAGGATGAAGGAGGGATGGCTTATCGGGCCGAGCCCGTTGTCCATTAGGTGGCTGACACGCGAGTCAGTTGTGTGCGTAGCATCGGCCCCAAAACCAATGTTGCTGATGAGATTTTTGTTTGGCAGGGCGGTGATTCCTCCCATGGCCAGACAGGTGAAGGTCCACCGGTAGGCCCAGGAATCTGGCTGATTCTCGCTGTAGAGGCGATCCCAGATCTCACTCCAGAACAGCCGTTCCTGAGGGTTGACAAAGATCGTTTCCAATAAACCGGAATCCTTTAGGCCAGGCCAGAGGAGTAGGTCGCTGTCGTAGTGCCGCCAGCAGCGCCGCCAGCTGGCCCAACCCCAGCAGTGGGGATACTGACTGAAGTAATAACTTCCATCGCCACGCCAACGACCGTCCTGAAAATTACTGCCGCTGATGCACCAGATGCGCTCATCGTCGCGGTAGCGCTCTAACAGGGCTTCGCAGTAGGCGAAGAAATCCGGATGGGGCACACAATCATCCTCGAGAATGATTCCTTCCTGCTCCTGCTCAAAAAACCATGAAAGGGCACGACTGACACCAACTCGACAGCCGAGATTGTCCGAACCATACAGGAATTTAACCTCACACCGCCAATCAATCCTGTTCTCAATGATCGCCCGGGTGGCCCTCACCCTTTCAGCATCTTCCTGGTTGTTCTGCCTGGGGCCATCGCAGGCGAAATACAAGCGGGACGGGCGCTGGGCTCGGATGGCTTCGAAAACCTTCTCGGTGGTGTGGGGACGGCGCCAGGCCAAGAGCAGGACTGGTGGCTTCATTATTCAGCCCTTCTGGAAAGAATCTTACCGCGCTCCACTTCGTCCCAACAAACGCTGCCTCTGAACCCTGCTGGGCGGCTCGCGCTGGCGCCTGTGACGACCGGCTGATGAACCGTCGTGCCCCCTGGTGAGAACGGAAACCGCACCTTATGGTTCGGCCAGCTTCCCGGACCATGAGTCAGGCCCACTCCCACCAACCTCCACCCCGGCGGCAACGGGGTCGCCCAGCCGGTCGTTCCGCCTCCAGGTCCAGCGGCCGCCCCGTCGACCCCAAGCTCGGGGCCGTCCCTGAACTGCTGAGCCGCCGCAACCCGGTCCCCCCCCAGGGCTACCGTCGTCGCGGGCCCCACCGCCTGTTGGTGTTCGGGTTGGGTCTGGCCCTGGGCTATGGCTTCGCGGGCCCCCTGCCGGCGCTGCTGGGCCCCACCTT
>JBILEP010000368.1:0-2609 GCA_044352045.1 Cyanobium sp.
GACAGGTAGTGAGCAAGCTGGAAGGCGACCTGCTTTGGTGATTTCGCCGAAGGCTTACAACGCAAAGGTTGGCTTGGCTTTGTTCTGTCCTGTGACCTCTCGTGTCAAGGGTTATCCATTTGAGGTAGTCTTGCCGGAGGGTGGTGGTGTGATCGGTGTCGTTCTTTCAGATCAACTGAAGAGCCTTGACTGGCGTGCCAGGAAGGCGAAGCTTATTGAGCGTGCTTCGTCTGAGGTGCTGTCTATGGTTACAGCAAGGATCTTGCCCTTGCTTGTTCCTGACAATGCTGCCACTCTCTAACATGGCCATGCACCTGCCCCGCCACCGCAGATTCACTGTTCCCTTTGGGGATCTTCTCCTATGGCACTCTGCGGGCAGGTTATGGCCAGCGTTAGACACAGAGTCCGTGACCATGCCGGTATTATTAGCCTTTCATACATGACCAAAAGCCACAGTCAACACAAAGACACGACATTGAGAATCATGCTTCCCAGGCTAGCGTTAGAAAGGGCATAGATATAGGCCCCGAACTCAATCAGGTAAGTCCCGTGGTCTACTAGTACAGGAACAACTATCTTGTCAATGACGACGAGGCAAGAGGAGCTTTCCGATTTGCTTACCAACAGGGCCTAGATGGCATGGGAAGAAGCATACATGAGTGGATGGGCCTGACCGAGAAGGAATATGCTGAGTGGTTGAAGAATGAAGAATTGCCGGCAAAGCTCTAACAGACACTTGAGATTTATAATTTAGTCCTCTGATCCGTTCGTCCGTCCCTGCCTAAACCAATGAAACCTATCAGCACGTCTTACAAGGGTTACCGTTTTCGGTCTCGGCTCGAAGCGCGTTGGGCGATCTTTTTCGAAGAAATGGGGGCAGAATGGGTTTACGAAAAGGAGGGATTCGACCTCTCATGAATATGGTACCTCCCGGACTTTTGGATTGCAGATTGGGATACATGGATTGAGATAAGACCATCGGAGCCAAGCGCGGATGATTGCAGTAAATGCCTTTCCCTCGCACTTCATTCACAAATACTGTCCTACTAATCTATGGTGAACCCTGGGCAGAGAAGGAAATTAGCAAATATGATATCCATATGTTTGGGCCTGACCCATTTCAGGCTGACAGGGAACAGCAATCAGAATCCATGATCGAAGATGTAGGCGATTGTGGGCGCGGGCGGCAGTTTACAACCGGAAGAAAGTGCTCTGATGAAATATGGCTAGTCAGCGATGATGGATGTGCATACACAATTAAACCTGTGCCACATGAAAAGGATGATAAGTATCTACTAGCGGGGTCATGGTCAAGCAAGTTAGAAAAGGCATTTAAATTGGCCCGATCTGCACGCTTTGAACATGGGGAAACAGGCAATGTCTAACCAACTCTTCGGGCGGGCAGTTCCTCGAACACCAAGCCCTCTCGCCCTCACCCTCCACTGACCCGCCCCCGCCAAACACCCCGCACCCGCAAGCTCAACGCATTGGCCGCTCGCGCCGTCACCAAGCCCGATAGGGCCGCCACCAGCACCGTGGCCATGCTCGTGAGCTGCGCACCCTCCGGGCCGCCCACGCCCAGCACCATCGCCATGGCGGTGAACGGCAGCCGATAACCGCCGGCGATGCCCGCCGCGGCTCCGGCGGCACCGGCCAGGTCGGCCGCGATCCCGAAGGGGGCCGCAAACACCCGGCCGCAGAGATCGCCGATCGCCAGAAACGGCACGAACACACCGCCGCAGCCCCCCGCCAGCACCGCCGCCGTGGTGGCGCCGGCCCGCAGCAGGGCCAGAGCCAGCAGGCGCAGCGGGGCGGGGCTGTTGGCTTCAGCCCAGGCGATCGCTGCCCCCCCTGGCCCGAAGGCCGCCGCCGGGCTGGCCAAGAGCCCGATCAGCAGCGCCAGGGCCAGCAGCGCCGCCCCGCCGATCAACAGGCGCGCCCGAGGTTGGTGGCGCCAGCCACGGGCCCAATAGATCGCCTCACCGGTGAGCGCCGTGACGGCGCCGGCCAGCACGCCGATGCACAGGGTGGCCTGCACCGCGGCCAGAACACCGGCAGGGGGAAGCCGGGGCACCACCAGCCGGATCAGATCGAGCTGGAACACGGCATTCACCGCCCAGCCGCTGAGGCCGCCCGCCAGCATCGCGGCGGCCCGCGGCGCGCTCAGCGGAATCTGGCGCCGCGCCGCCAACTCCGCCATGAAGCAACTGCCCACCAGCGGGATGCCGATCAGCGCCGACACGCTCGCCGCGCCGCCCCCGATCGCCAGGGGCCGCGCCAGGGTCCGCAACGCCGGCACGGCGCTGCCCAGCCAGCTACCCGTAGCCACCCCGATGTGCGCCGCCGGTGATTCCGTGCCCATCGGCACCCCCAACCCCACGGTGGCCAGGATCGCCAGCGCCCTCAGGGGCGCGAGGCTCCAGGGGAACCGCTCCTCCGCCCCCGACGCACTCACCACATCACCCGTGAGATCCGCGCGGGCAATGTCATGGGGGAACGAATACCAGGCCGCCAGCGAGCCGGCGGAGCCGCCAGGGCGGGGCGTCTCGCGGGGGGCGATCGTCTGCACCGATTCGCCCTGGCCCAGGCCGAAGAGGATCAGCACCGCC
>JBILEP010000369.1:0-2607 GCA_044352045.1 Cyanobium sp.
AGACACCCGCTGGGCCCAGGAGAGATTCGTTCAGATTGGTCCAGGCAAAGACGTCACGGCCATCGCCGCCGGTGAGGGTATCGGTGCCGACGCCTCCATAGAGGGTGTCCCCACCTGCACCGCCAACCAGGGTGTCGTTCCCCAGGGTTCCAAACAACCGATCATCGCCATCGCCACCATCGACCAGGTCGTCTCCGTCATCGGCCACAAGCAGATCTGCATCGGATTCACCGAACAGTTGGTCGTTGCCGGCGCCACCCTGAATCACATCAAAGCCGTGGCCGCCCAGCAAGGTGTCGTTGCCAGCGCCGCCAGCAAGTGCGTCATCGCCGTCTTCACCCCAGAGCCGATCGTGGCCGTCACCACCCTCCACGACATCACTGCCAGCACCGCCCGTGGCGAGATCATCACCCGAACCGGCATTGACATAATCATTGCCCTCATCGGCCCAGAGGAAATCATCACCCTCACCGCCATCAATCGAATCGTTGCCAGCGCCAGCGCTGACGCCATCACCACCTGCCCCAGCCAGGATCACATCATTGCCACTCCCTCCGTACACACCGTCAACACCATCGCCAGCCAGGATGAGATCATCGCCTGAATCACCATTGATCAGATCACTACCAGCATCACCAAAGATCGTGTCATTGCCATCGCCTCCATAGAGCGTGTCGTTGCCATCGCCGCCGCCGATCGCATCGTTGCCTTCCTCGCCGATCACCCCGTCATCGCCACCGCCGGCGAGGATGGTGTCCGCGCCCTCTCCACCGGAGATGAGATCGCCATCCTCCTGTCCCTCCAGCCAATCGTTGCCGGTATCGCCATAGATGCGATCATTGCCGGAGCCACCCGAGATGGTGTCATCGCCATATCCTCCAGCGAGGGCATCATCCCCCAGTCCTCCATCCATTTGATCATCGCCACAGTCTCCGGAGATCTCGTCGTCCCCTTCTCCGCCAAACAGCGTGTCGTTTCCCGACGCACCGTAAAGCGTGTCATGATCGGCGCCGCCGTCAATCAGGTCATCGCCCTTACCACCGTCCACCAGATCGCGACCCGAACCCGCCAGAATCGTGTCGTCGCCACCCAGGCCATAAAAGACGTCGTCGTAGATGGATCCATAGATGAGATCTTCAATATCTGTAGCCCAAAACCTAACCGCAGAGGTGGCTGACGCAAAGTTAAAAATGTTCGGCATGGGAGGATTGCTCTCGCAGACACCCTACAAAGTACATGCATGCACCTCCAGTCAGCCGCTTGCCGAAAATTGTTATCAACTATTTTCACTTCTTCACAGACCTGCCTGTTGGCCGTAGCTTCCAGCAGCTTTACTGGGCTTTGAGGTTATGGACGGGTTATCAGGCTGTTGGTCAACCCGTTACAGACGACACGAGCATCGGCAAGGCCGGTGCCGTGACTGGGTCCGTGCTGGCGGCGCCAGAACCCGGCGCGTCAGGCGCCCATCCAGCCGGCCTCTGATTCCAACCTGGCCTCTGGGCGGTGCCTCTGGCCACCTTGTGGGAGACAAGACAGCGATCTGTGGCCAGCCCCACGCGTGCAAGCCGATCACTGCTTGACCACGGCCCGGCAGATGCGCTGGGCGGCCTCACGGCCGCCGAACAGATTGCGGGCCGCCGGACCGATCTGGAGGGCGCAGAGGCCGCCCATCACGTGCACCTGGGCCCCTGGCCAGCTCAGGTCTGGCTTGAGAACCGGCCAGTCGTCAACCAGCTCAATCGGCCGTTGGTGATGCAGCTGTCTCAACAGCGGCTGCTGGCTGACGCCCTGGCGGTGGCCTGTGGCCAGCCAGATCCGGTCCGCTGAAAGTTGTTGGCCTTCGCTGCAGACAACCTGCCATTGATCGGAGCTCCAGCGTGCTGTCCGCACCTGGCACTGTTCATGCAGCTGAAGCGCTCCACGTCGTACGGCCTGGCGAAGTGCCGCTGCGGCCTCCGGTGTGATCGAACCCCCGTTGCGGGCCTCCAGAACGAGACGACGGCGGCGGTGCATGCAGGGTTCCGCATGAAAGGCCTTGAGGTACTGGGGGCCCAGCCAGCCAGGATCGGCATCGAAAGGCTTGTGCTTCAGCTGGCGGCGGCACAGCAGCTGCACCTGCGCTCCTCGCCGCAAGGCCCCCAGGCTGAGATGGGCACTGGTAAGCCCGCCGCCGACAATCAGGATCCGTTCGCCGGGCCGTAGCTGCAGGGCGGGCAGGTCAATCGCATCGCTGTGCCGCAGGGCGTCTGCCGGGTGGTCGCCGGAGAGGGTCGCGATCCAGGCGGGCCATTGCGGGGTGCCGTTGCCCGTGGCGATCACCAGCCGCTCGGCGTGCCCGATCCCCCCATCGTGGAAACCCAGCTCCAGCGGGCCCTTGCCGTTCCCCGGAAGGCGGATGTGCTCCACGCTGGCGGCCTGCACCCGGTGCTCCAGCTCAAACTCGGCGACCACCTCGCGGCAGAAGGCAGCAAACAGATCGGTGTGGGGGAGGCCATACGCCCCTTCCAGCTCGCGGTCGCGCTGCTGTCTGTGGGCAAAGCGCCGCAGGGCATGGGCGTTCGGATGGGGGTGATGGGGTGAGGGGGAGCGCAGCCAGGGAATCTCGTA
>JBILEP010000370.1:0-2590 GCA_044352045.1 Cyanobium sp.
GGCAGAGTTGAGGCTGGAGACCGTTTCGTGCAGCACCACCACCCGGGGAGTGGGGTCGAGGGGGTTGCCGAAGGCGTCCTGACGGAAGCGACGGCCGTAATTGCTGGGGTCGATCGTCACCCGCTCCCGTAGGGCGGGCAGCTGGGCGAGGGCCGCGGTGAGGCGCTGGCTGATGGAGGGGTCGGCAGCCGGGCAGGCACGGGCCAGGGGACTGCTCCAGGGCAGCGGATCGGGAGGGGGCGGCGCGGGACGGCG
The DNA here is from genome assembly GCA_044352045.1 of Cyanobium sp. Taxonomy (GTDB): domain Bacteria; phylum Cyanobacteriota; class Cyanobacteriia; order PCC-6307; family Cyanobiaceae; genus Cyanobium. The sequence continues at coordinate 256 of JBILEP010000370.1, forward strand.
TGGGGCAGTGGGAGTGGAGCTGCCGCCGGAGCGGCCCACCTCGTCCAGGAGGTCGAGCAGGGTGGGGCGGGCATCGGCCCGTCCCCCACCACCGCTGAGCATCTCCCGCGCCAGCCAGCCGAGCGCCCCGAGGCTGATCAGGGAGGCGCTGATCGCGGCCCAGATCAGGGGGTGGGGACGGCTGGTCATGGCCGCAGCTCCAGCCAGCGGCGGCGCCGATCCAGGCTGGCCACATCGGGCTGCTCCAACGATTGCAGCCGCCAGCGCGCCACCACAGCGGGATCGGAGCGCAGCGGCAAGCTGCGCACGGTTCCGTCCCGGCAGAACAGCACCTCCACCGTCTGCGGCTGCTCCGACTCGCCCAGCAGGCCGGCCAGGTCGTCCTCGGCGCGAACCCGCTGACCGTTGAGGGCGAGCAGCTCATCCCCCACCTGCAGGCCGGCCCGTTGGGCCGGCCCATCCCGATCGACCCGGCGCAGAACCAGACCTGATCCAGGGGTGGCCTCGGGCTGCCAACCGACGAAGGGCTGGGATCCCATTTCGGGGACAAGGCGCAGACCCACCTCCAGCAGTGCGTCATCAATGGGCGGATCATCGGTGCTCTCCAACCAATGCGGCAGGAGAATGGACAGATCCGAGGCCTGGTCGGCGAAGGCGGCGATCAGATCGGCCTGCCGGTACCCCCGTCGCCAGCGGCCGTGGCTTTGCCAAAGCTGCCGCAACACCGCGCCGATCCAGGAGCCGTGGCGGCGCAGGTGCAGGTCCAACACCAGGGTCAGGACCGCCCCCTTGAGGTAGTAGCTGATCTGGTTGTCGTGGGAGTGGGCGTCCTGGCGGTAAAGCTTCACCCAGGCCTCCTCGCCGCTGGCCTTCAGGCTCTGCACCCGCCGGCCCGCCGTCATTCGGTAACGGCTCAGATCGGCTCCCAGATCCTCCAGCAGGGCGGCCTCATCGCCCAGGCCCGCCGCCAGGGGCAGGAATTGGTCGAGGTAGCTCGTCACCCCCTCGGCAAACCAGAGGGTCGGCACGATCGCCGGGCGCTCCAGGTCGATCGGCGCCAACTCGGCGGGGCGCAGCCGCCGCACGTTCCACTGGTGCAGGTACTCGTGCGCCACCAGTTGCAGCAGCCTGCGGCGCCCCTCCGGACGGCCCAGGGCGCGCCGGCCGTACTGGAGCACGCAGCTGCGGTCATGCTCCAGGCCGCCATAGCCCTGCTCCAGCAGGTGGATGACGAACAGGTAGTCCTCCGCCGGCGGTTGGCTGACCCCCATCAGGCGGCAGCAGGCCAGGCAGACCTTCTCCACATCTGCCAACCAGGCCGGATCATCGCGGGGCAGGTCCGCTCCCCAGCTCACCCAGCGGTGGGGCACGGCGGCCACCGTGAAGCGGTGGCAAGGGTGGGGACCGGCCTCAATCGGGCTGTCGATCAGGGTGTCGAAGTCAAGGGCGCTCCAGGAGCCGTCGCTTTGGCGTGGAAGGGGCACGAAGGGCTGCCAGCCGTCCGGCAGACGCAACACCAGGCTGTGGGGGTGCCAGCGCTGCCCTTCCACCAACAGGGCCACCCCGGCCAAAGCGAGAAAGGCATGGTCGACACTGAGATGGCAGGTGCGCACCGTCAGCTCGGTGGCGAGGATGCGCCAGTGGATCCGCAGCGGTTCGAGGCTCTCCAGCCGCAAGCTCCAGCGGGCGACATCGTGGCGGCGGGGAGTCAGGCGGCGGCCCGCCTGCTCAATCTCCAGACCCTCCAGGGTGCGGACGTAGTCGCGGATCAGGTACGAGCCGGGGGTCCAGGCGGGCAGGCGCAGGTCTAGCAGCGGCTGGTGGGGTCGCAGGCTGAGGCAGGCATGCACCAGGTGGCGGCCCGGCTCACGCAGGTCGAGGTCCAGAAGCGGGCCGTTCTCGGCTCCGCCCCCTTCAGGCATGGAGGTGAACGAGAGCTTGCGGCAGGCCCAGGGCCGCTTCCTCCAGCGCCTGACGGGCCGCGTAGGCGTGGGTGATGCGGCTCAGCAGCCGCTGGATCGCCCGTGAGCGGCTCAGACGCTGCAGATCCCCCACCAGGGCCAAGGAGCCATCCGGCTGACGCCGCCAGCCCAGAGCCTGGCCCGCTTGCAGCTCCACCCGCAGCTCCACCGGTTCAGATTCCTGAAACCCCCACAGCTCCCCGCCACGGATGGGATGAAGCCCGAGACCCTCGAGACTGGCGGCCAGGCGCTCGGCATCGCGCAGCACGGTTGGCAGGATGGAGAGGTGGGACATGGAGCCAATGCCCGCTTTTCCAGACGGTAGCGGCAATTCCTCGGGGGAATCGCCCAGGGTGAGCATTCAGTGGCCGCCG
>JBILEP010000371.1:0-2589 GCA_044352045.1 Cyanobium sp.
GGCAGCCGAGAATCACGGTGGCACCGCGGGCCACCAGGGCCCGGGCCGTTTCCAGCCCCAGGCCGCTGCTGGCCCCGGTGATCAGGGCCACGCGGCCGGTCTGGTCGGGAATGTCAGCGGCGGTCCAGGGCATGGGGATGCAGGAATGGCGAATTGTGAACACATCTTAACAATTTGGCGCCGTCAGCGGCGCTGATGGGGCCAGGGATGGGATCGCGCCGGGCCGGAGGGGCGGAAGGGGGCGAATCAATGCCATCAGCAAGGCGAATAAATGAGCCGTTGACCACTAGCGAAAAGCTCCGTACTGTTGCGGCCCTGCTATTGCTTCCATGGCTGCATTCTCCCCCGCAACCGCCCCTCTGCCCAGCACCACCAGCACGCCTGATTCCCCCACAGGCCCCCCGAATCTGTCGCCACCCGAGCGGGCCTGGCACCAGCTCTTCCGGCGTCCGCAGCTCGTGCAGGCTCTGGAGGCCGTGCAGGATCTGATCGCCGTTTCTCTCTGCCTGGGTCTCTTCTGCGTAATGGCCCTGCAGCTGCGTCAGATCTTCACTTCCTTGCTGGTCACACCGGAATTTCATGCCATCACCGCCGACATTCTGTTCATTCTGATTCTGGTGGAGCTATTCCGCCTGCTGATCATTTATCTGCAGGAGCAGCGCGTTTCGATCGGGGTGTCGGTGGAAATCGCCATCGTTTCGGTGTTACGGGAGGTGATCATCCGCGGCGTTCTCGAAACCGACTGGCGCCAGGTGTTGGCGGTCTGTCTGTTCCTCGCCACCGCCGCCCTGCTGATGGTGGTGCGCGTCTGGTTGCCGCCCACCTTCGAGGGGGTGGATCCGGAGGCCCAGGTGTCGGCGCGGGTGCGCCTGCACGGACCCGGGGAGTGATGGCATTCCGATCGACGAAAACCACCACCACGACAGGCCCTGGGCGATGGGCGCGGCCACCGACGCGGCGGTGAAGCCCAGCCGGCAGATCAGGAAGCAGCGCCGCTGCCCTGCTGAAGATGTCAACCGGATGGGCCTGACCTCAGGCCCTGGGATGTGGCGGGCCGAAGCGAGCTGAAGGGGGCGGTGGCACTGGAGGACTGTCCCCGGCGCCCACCCCTCCATGGCACCCACCGCATCCCGCCCCGGCCGCCTCTCCCCCGAGGAAAGCCTTGTGGCCTCCCTGATCCAGCTGATGGAGGCCGGCACCGCCTCCTGGCGCCGCGACTGGGACAGCACAGGCGGCGGGCATCACCTGAACCTGATCTCCGGCCGGCCCTACCGCGGCTCCAACCCGGTGCTGCTCACCCTCGGCATGCACCTGCGCGGCTCCAGCCTGCCCTGGTGGTGCGGCTTCGCCGAGGCCAAGGCCCGCGGCCTCCATCCCCGTCGCGGCTGCCGGGCGGTGCATGTGCTTCGCCCGCTGCGCCTCCCCTCACGGGAAGAGGGACCGCCCCCGCAGTGCGCCGGCGGCCCGGGCGCCGACGGGGAAACCCCGCGCCCCCGGCCCGCGGGGATCCGCTTCAAGCCGGTGGCGGTGTTCAACGCCGCCGACCTGGAGGGGGAGGCCCTGGGCAGCCTGCTGGCCGAGCGGCGGCGGGCGGCGGCCCAGACGATCCGGCCGGAACCGGAGCGGCTGCGCACGGCGGAGGCGGTGCTGCGGGCCTGGCCGGTGGCGGTGCGCCACGGCGGGGATCGGGCCTGCTACCTGCCCAGCCTGGATCGCATCCACCTTCCAGACCGCCACGCCTTCCACTCCGCCGCGGCCCTCTATGCCACCTGGGCCCATGAAGCGATCCACTCCACCGGCCATCCCAGCCGCCTGGGGCGCGATCTCAGCGGCTCGCCCGCGGCGGGGGACGCGGCCCTCAAGGCCTACGCCCGCGAGGAGCTGGTGGCCGAACTGGGGGCGGTGCTGCTCGGAGACCGGCTGGAGATCGGCAGCGATGGCCTGAACCATGCCGCCTACCTGAGCCATTGGGTGGAGCTGCTGCGGGAATCGCCGCGGCTGCTCCTGCAGGTGCTGGGGGAAGCGCGGCGGGCGGCCGATCTGATCGCTCCGGAACGACCGGCCGAGACGGCGCCAGATCCCCACCTGGGCAAGGCGATCGCTGGAGACGGCGCGGCCGACGGATGAAGGGCACCAGCCGTTCAGTCCCGCACCTCCAGCTCGCGCGTGCCGCTGCGCCGCAGCAGATCCCCCAGCACCAGCAGGTCATTGCCGTGGATCAGGCCGATGCAACCGTCGGTGCCACTGCCCCGCCCCCGCCCGGCGCTCGGGTCGTGATGGATTCCCAGCCCCCGGCGGGCGCTCGGGAACTGGGCCTCCAGACCGATCCACACGAAGCGTCCCAGCTCCGGATCGTCCCCCGCCGCCACCGGTTCGATCCCGGTCACCTGATAGCGCCCCCGCGGCAGGGGCGCCCGGCTGCCCAGCCGCTCCCGATCCGCCCCCTGGCGACCCGCCCGTCCCACCAGGGCCTCGTAGCTGCGCAGCGGCTCCCCCGGCAGGGCCAGCTGCAGCTCCCAGATCGGATCCCCCGTGAGAGGCAGGCTGCGGGGGGTGCGCACCAGGGTCATCTGACCGCTGGGAACGGGG
>JBILEP010000372.1:0-2585 GCA_044352045.1 Cyanobium sp.
CGGGGGCGCGCAGGAGCTCCAGATGATCGGCGATGGCTGCGGCGATGGCCGGCTTGCCCTCCAGGCGCCGCTCGCCCGAGCGGCTCACCAGCCAGGCGATCTGCTCACCACCGCGCACCTCCTCCCCCCGGTTGGCCACCACCAGGCTGGAGCGATCCAGTCGCCGCCGGGCCACCGCCAGGAGCTCCTCAGGGCTGACCGCCTCCAGATACTTGAAGCTCACGATCGGCAGACCCGGATCGGCCGCGCCCACCTGGTCGATCACCTTGGCGGTGGGCTCCAGCTCCAGCCGCAGATTCGTGCGGCCGCTGGCGATCTTGCCGGGATGGGGATGGCGCGGCCGATAGTCGGCCACACCGGCGGAGAACACCGCGGCATCCAGGCCCCCAGCCACGGCGGCGAGCACCAGGCGCCGATAGGTGTCGTAGTCGTCCACGGGGGTGAACGGCAGCCACGGCGGGGGCGGCTGGCTGCCGGCTCCGAGCAGCAGGGTCAGCTCGCCTCCCCGCAGCACCAGGTCTTCGCTGATGGCGGCGGCCAGACGGCCGCTGAAGCGGTTCACGATCCGGCGCACGCCATCGATCGCCACCGGCGTCGGCCCGCCGGTCACCAGCAGCCGCCGGCCCCGCAGCGGACTGGTGCTCAGGGCCCGGCAGACCGCCGCCACCAGCACCTCCGGGTCGGGGAGGTTGTGCTTCCCATAGACGTCGCGCGGCGGGATCAGCCGCACCCCCAGCTCCAGCAGCCGCCGGCAGTTGCGCTCTAGAACCCCGTTATGCAGGGAGCCATGCATGGTGGGGGCGACCAGCACCACGGTTTGGCCCTGGGCCAGGCGCCCGAGGGCCGAGGCCAGGGCCGCGGTCACCACGGTGTCGGCAATGCCGGCGGCGAGCTTGCCGATGGTGTTGTAGGTGGCGGGGGCGAGCAGCCAGGCGTCGAAGGGCTCGTCATCGCTGAGGTGCTCCGCCCGCCAGCTCAGCCGGCTCACCAGCGGTCGGCAGGTGGCCCACTCCAGGGCCTGGCGCCCCACGTAAAGGAGCGCCTCCTCGCTGCAGAAGGCCGTCACCTCCGCACCCCGCCGCCGCAACGCCCTGGCCAGATCGGGGACTCGCAGGGCGGCGATGCCACCGCTCACCAGCAGGGCGATGCGCCGTCCCTGAAGGTGGGGGGAGACCAGCGGCACGGCGTGGTCGCCGATCGGCTGGCTGCGGGGGGCGGCACAGTCCCAGGCGTCGAAGCTCTCCACAGGCGATGGCGCCATCCCCGATCCAGAGGCGGATGCGCTGCCCCATCCTGCCCTGGTGGGCGCGGGCTCAGCCGGTGCCCTCAGCGGCGGTGGTCTCGCTGCCGAACTGGTGATCCAGCAGGCGGCGCTGATATTCCACGGTGAGGGAGGCCAGATGGGCCTCCGCCGCCTCGCGCACCGCCGGATCGATCAGATCCAGGGCCGGCGCTGGCGGCACGCGCATCGAGAGCACCAGCGACAGGGTGTCGAACAGGCGCACCTGGTCGCTCTGCCAGCCGAGGTAATCGGCGGCCAGGGTGGCCAGGTCGTCAGCGGAAACCTGCTTGGCGTCCCCCTCCTGTCGCAGCTCCTGCAGCTGGGTGAAGCGGGCGGAGGCCACCAGGGCATGGGCCGCCGCCAGGGCGGCCAGGGCATCGGCCGCCTCGCGGCGCAGCACAGTGAGGTCGCGGGCGCGCACTGCCTGCTCCACGGTGAGGGGTTTGCGCACCCCAGGCAGGCGGCTGGCGGCGGCGGCGGGGGAGGCCAGCTGGGTGCGGGGCGGCCGCGGGGGGCTGGGGGCCGGCCGGCGGGCGGGCGCGGGTTCCGGGGCCGGATCAAGCACCCTCCCCCAACGGCTCAGGAGCCGTCCGAGGCGCACACGCCAGGGCGGCGAGATCAGCTTGCCGCCCCCCAGACCCGCCAACAGCCTCCGGCGTGCTTCCATCGCTCCCCCATTCCAGAACTCCCCCCACTCTGGGACCTGCGCAAGGTGCTCGGGAGGGGAAACCCGTCCCCGCTGACCCGGAAGCCGGCTAACGGATTTGAACCGATGACCTTCGCTTTACAAAAGCGCTGCTCTACCGCTGAGCTAAGCCGGCTGTGGGGGTGAGCCTACAGGAGCTCTCCGGTGACGCTGGGCCCAGAGCACCAGCTGGGTGCGGTTGCGGCAGCCGGTTTTCTCCAGCAGGCTGGAGATGTGGCTCTCGATGGTGCGGGGGCTCAGCCTCAGTTGGGCGGCGATGCTGCGGTTGCTGCCGCCGCCACAGAGAACGTTGAGCACCAGCCCTTCGGCCGGGGTGATCCGCGCGGACATCGGGGTGGAGAAGGGGTCCTCAGGATTCCCCACCTCCGACTTCCGCCACGGCGGCTGGATCGGCAGCCTGGGGCGGGGCGACGGGCTCCGCCATCTCCTCTGATGCGGTCAAATCCTCCGGCGGGGTCGTGTCCTCCGGCGGGGACTCGGATTCGGTCTCGGCCCGGGGCAAGGGCACCGGCCGGGCGCGCCGGATCGGCAGATTGGCCAACAGGGCGGTGACCCGGTCCTCGGTTTCCAAGCTGACATCGCAGGCCTAGATATCGA
>JBILEP010000374.1:0-2579 GCA_044352045.1 Cyanobium sp.
CACCAAGTACGGCAGCCAAGTGCATCTGATCGTGCGCGGCCAACGGCTGCGGGCCAGCGCCGCGATGGCCGACCGGGTGCTGGCCAACCCGGCGATCACCGTGCACTGGAACCGTCAGGTGGTGGCCGCCAAGGGCGGCGACTGGCTGGAGGCGATCCAGTTGCAAGCCGCGGACAGCGAAGCCCTGGAGGACCTGGCGGTGAAGGGCCTCTTCTACGCCATCGGCCATACCCCGAACACTCGTCTGGTGCGCGGTCAGCTGGAGCTGGATGGCAACGGCTACCTGATCACCAGGCCTGGCCGTCCGGAAACCTCGATCGAGGGGGTCTATGCCGCCGGCGACGTGGCCGATGCGGAATGGCGCCAGGGCATCACCGCCGCCGGCAGCGGCTGCCAGGCGGCCCTGGCCGCCGAGCGCTGGCTCAGCCACCACGGCCTGGCGGTCACCGTCAGCCACGACCCGGTGGAACCCGCTGCGGTGGGAGAACCAAAACGCACCGCCGAGAGCGACGAGGCCAACTTCGATCCCGACGCCCTCTGGCAGAAGGGCGGCTACGCCCTGCGGCGCCTGTATCACGAGAGCCACCGGCCCCTGCTGGTGGTCTACACCTCCCCCACCTGCGGCCCCTGCCACGTGCTCAAGCCCCAGCTCAAGCGGGTGCTCGAAGAACTCGGGGGTCGCGCCCAAGGGGTGGAGATCGACATTGAGGCCGATACCGCGATCGCCGAACAGGCCGGGATCACCGGCACGCCGACGGTGCAGCTTTTCCTCAACAAGGAGCTGCGCGAATCCTGGCGCGGGGTGAAGGCCCGCAGCGAATTTCGCAACGCCATCGAAGCGCTGCTGGCGGTGCCCACCTAAGCGGAGCTGCGCTCAACGGCGGCGCGGCCCCCCGGGGCGGTTGCCACCTGGGCGGGGACCGGTGGCTCCGGCGTTGCGCTCCCGATAGGTGATCCGGCCGCGGGAGAGGTCGTAGGGACTGATCTCCACCAGCACCTTGTCTCCGGCCAGCAGCTTGATGCGGAATTTGGTGAGCTTGCCCGCAGCCCGGCACAGGCACTGATGTCCGGCGGGCTGCTCGAGGGTGACCAGGTAAAACCCGTTTCCCTGTTCCTTCTCGATCACCCCGGACGTCTCGATCATGCGCTCTGCTGCTGGGCAAAAAGTTCACCCCTCACTTTAATGGCCGGCCGCAGCCCCAGGCGGCAGCGCGATGCGCGGCCGCAGTAGGGTCTGGGTCCGCCGTGCTCCCCGCCGGATGATCCTGCCGCCGCTCTCGATCGACCTCGGCCTGCTGTTGATCTCGATCGGCGTGGTGAATCTCTGGCGCCTCCGCCAGAGCGGCTGAGGGCGCCTTCCCGGGAGCCGGATCGCCGCGGCGCTGTGACCTGCCTGCTGTTTCACAAGCCCTATGGGGTACTCAGCCAGTTCACCCCGGAGCCGGGGAGCCGCTGGGATTGCCTGGCCTCCTGGATCAGCTCCACCGGGGTCTACGCGGCCGGCCGTCTCGATGCCGACAGCGAGGGGCTGCTCCTGCTCACCGATGACGGCCTCCTGCAGCATCGGCTCACCGATCCGCGCCACGGGCATGCCCGCCATTACCTTGCGCAGGTGGAGGGCCTCCCGGCCCCGGAGGCCCTCGCCGGCCTGCGCCAGGGGGTAGTGATTCAGGGGAGGCGAACCCTGCCGGCCCGGGTGGAGATCATCGCCCCACCGGATCTGCCGGAACGATGCCCCCCCATCCGCCATCGCCTCTCGGTGCCGACAACCTGGCTGGAGCTGGTGTTGCGAGAGGGCCGCAACCGGCAGGTGCGCCGCATGACCGCCGCCGTGGGCTTGCCCACGCTGCGACTGGTGCGCATGGCGATCGACCTTGAGGATGGGGCTCCCCCCCTCAGCCTGGATGGGCTGCCCCCCGGGGTCTGGCGCGAGGCGAGCGCGGCGGAGGCGGCGAGGCTGGCCAGACTGGGGAGCTCGAAGCTGGGGGGGAGGGAGCGGGGAGGGAGGAAGGCTCAGGCCAGGGATTCCCTCAGCTCGCGGGCCGTCTGCAACTGGCCGTAGTAAAAGTTGGCGCGAGCCCGGCGATCCGGATCCTCAAGGCTGTCGAGGGCATCGAACCCCAGACTGTTCCAGAGATCATGGCCGCAGGCTCGGCTCACCTCGCTGGCCGCCTCCTGCTCCAGGTTGCTCAGGCGACGCTGCAGGTTCTTGATCTGGGCGATGGCCATGGCCGGCTCCGCGACAAACTTCTGCCATGGTACACATGTACCGTTCAGCAGGCCAGGGCTGGTGCTCAGAAGGGCAACTTCTTCTTGGCGTCCTTGTCGAGGTCGGCCTCCATCTCCCGCAGTCGCTTGAGGATGGTGTCGTAGTACTCGCGCAGGTAGTCCTCCAGGGTGGTGGTAGAGGCCGGATCGAGGCCGAAGGCCCCATAGCTGTCCTCCATCGGGGCGTCGAAGGCCACCCCGGCGGTCACCACCTCGGCGAAGGCGAGCCGCTCGGCCACGTTGAGGCTGCCCGCGAAGAAGCTGGTCACCCCCTGCATCAGCCCCATCAGGGCCGGGGGAACCCGCACCAG
>JBILEP010000376.1:0-2564 GCA_044352045.1 Cyanobium sp.
GCGCCGAGGGCCAATTCATCGAGGCTGAGGGGCAGTTCGGCCCGCAGTTGGTCGCCATCCAGCCGCCACACCGGATGGGGCTGGAGCTTGAGGTTGAGGTAGAGGTCGCCGCGGCGGCCGGTGCCCGGCTGCTGGTTGCCCTTGCCCTTCAGGCGCAGCCGGCTGCCCCCCTTCACCCCCGCCGGGATGCGCACCTGCACCCGCTCCTCGTTCACCATCAAGGTGCGCTCACAGCCGTGGAAGGCATCGGAGAAGCTGAGGCTGATCGTGGCTTCGGCATCCAGGTCGATCGGCGCGCCCCGGGGGCCGGGGGCACCGCCGAAACCGCCGCCGAAGCCGCCGGGAAAACCGCCGCCGAAGCCCCCCCCGAAGCCGCCGCCGCCCGGCCCGCCGAAGCGGCCGAGCAGGTCGTTGATGAAGTCGTCGAAGTTGCCGTAGCGGCCGAAATCCACGTCGAAGCCCGCTCCGCCGCCGGAGCCGCCCATCTGGCTCCAGTACTGGCCGAACTGCTCATAGCGGCGGCGCTTCTCCGGATCGGAGAGCACCTCGTAGGCCTCGCTCACCTCCTTGAACTTGGCCTCCGCCGTGGCGTCGCCCGGGTTCACATCCGGGTGATACTCGCGGGCGAGCTTGCGGAAGGCGCGCTTGATGGCGTCGGCGTCGGCGCCGCGCTCGACCCCCAGCACCTTGAAGTAATCCCGGTAACCATTGGCGCTCATCGGCTGCTGCTCATCGCGGGGTCGCGGCGGAGGGATCCAGGACGCCCCGCCATTGTCTCCGCCGCCGCCGCTGTGGGGCAGGGGGGAAGGCCGAACGCCGGCGCGGGACGGCCGTGGCCCGCTCCTAGATTTGCGCCATGCCCCCTTCCCCCCGCGCGCTCGCGCCCATGTCGTCCTCCCCCCGCCCTGCGCCGGCCCTGCTGCTCGCCGCCGGCCTGAGCGGCCTGGTGGTGGCCGCCCTGCCGCCGCGGGTTCTCGCCGCGGCCCCTGGCGCCGGGGGGAGCACCACCCCCAGCATCGGCGAGGCGCTCAATCCCTCCAGTGCCGAACAGGTGGCCGTAGCCGACTGGCTGCGTCGGCGGGGTGTGATCTTCTACGGCGCCTGGTGGTGCCCGGCCTGCTTCCAGCAGAAGAACCTCTTCGGCAAGGAGGCCGGCAACCGCCTGCCCTACGTGGAATGCGACAAGGAGGAGGCGGGCCGGCAGCGCTGTGTGGCGGCCGATGTGCGCGTCTTCCCTACCTGGGTGCTGGAGGGTCGGCGCCTGGAGGGGGTGCAGACGCTGGAGGAACTCAAGGCCTGGAGCGGCTTTCCAGGGGCGGCGGCGCCACGGTCGGCCGGTCCCTGATCACATCAGAGGGAATGGGTGCCGATGTGGCCGGTGCCGCCCACTCTGCATAGCCTGCAGTTGTAGCGAAACCCGCCATGCCCAGCATCCGCCAACTGGTCGTCATTGATTACACGGCGTTTAGCGACACTACCCACATGCTGGTGCGCAGCTCCGCGCCAACGAATGCGGAGGAGGGTTCCTTAAGGCTGCCCCTGCAGGGACAGGGGGAGACCCTCCGCGACCAGACGGACGAGGCTCTTCGCCAACTGCGCAGCTCTCTGGCCACGTTTCTCGCCGGCTTTCGGGCCGGCCAGCAGAGCAGCGAAAGCTTCCTGAACGCTCTGCAGGGAAAGCTCAAAATTGTGCTGAATATTCACGGCTACAGCACACCGCTGCCAAATTTTCATCGCCATGCCTTCCTGGCCACCAAGAACAAGCTGGCTCGGGATCGCGCTGCCCTGGCCACCAGCAACCAGACGTTCGGTGATTATGTGGTGTTCATTGATTACAGCTGGCCCTCCGAGCAGGCCTTTTCCCTCTCGCCACTTTCGGTGCTTCGCGCCACTCCCTTTCTGCTGCGCTTTCTCCTGATCCTGGCCCTGCTGATCGCTCTGGTGGGTGGCAAGCTGGCGTTCCATTTCGCCGTGGCCGCCGGCTGGTCGCTCCTGATCGGCTCGCTGGCTGGCGTGCTGCTGGGGATCAGCGTGGCGCTGCTGCTGCTGCGCATGGTCACCTACTTCCGCGACCGCGACCGGGCCGCCAGCGCCGCGGTGTACGACGGGGTGGAGCTGGTGCGCTGGCTGCACCAGATCTTCCTGGAGGAGATCACCACGGCCGCCCCACAGATCCACAAGGTGGAGGAGCTCAGGACCCTGCTCAAGGACGATCCAGGGCCGGCCGCGGCCGCCGGCACCGGCAAGGCCGAAGGCAAGGCGACTGTGGAACTCAGCCTGCTTGCCCACAGCATGGGCTGCTTCGTGGCCACCCAGCTGGTGCGCACCCTCACCGATGTGTTTGATCCCCAGGCGATCCAACGCTGGCGGAGCATCGGCACCGAAGGCCCCTTCTCCGCCGCCGATCCCTGCGGTCCGGCGCTGGATCGGAGCATCACGGGCGGCATCGGCGATCTCTTCACCCTGGGCCAGCTGGTGCTGGCCTCGCCCGACATCCCGGTGTGGGCCCTCACCAACGGCCGCTCCAATCCCCTGCAGGCTTGTCTGCGCCGGTTCCGAGAGGT
>JBILEP010000390.1:0-2564 GCA_044352045.1 Cyanobium sp.
CTGCTCCACAACCATCCCACCCTGGCGATCCTGCTGATCGGGCAGCAGCACGAGCGCCTGCGGGAGCAGCGGGCCAGCGGCACCTGCTGCTACTGACAGCTTTTCGACGTAGCCCTCGCCCAGCTGAGGGGTTGTTTTGTGATGGGAGATAGCAATTCGCGTTGAATTTTCGGAGGCTCAACATGGGCTGCTCATTTAGATTCTGTTCCTGAAATATATTAACTTTTATTGCGCGTCTTTCGGTCTTTGCGTGCATTCAGTTGCAACGAACGAAATTTCGCTCATTCCGCGCAATTTAGGCTGGCTGAGATTGCAGGTCGGGGCCAGGGCGCCTAGGTTGAATGGGTGCCAGCCACCGATCCATGGCTTGCTCTTGATGCAGCCGAAGATCGCCTCTGAGGGGCGATCAATTATAGCTAATGCCAACCAATGATTCGCTGGCGTTGCCAATGTCTGTGTGTGTGCCATCCAAGTTGGAAACTGCGGATTGCAGGCTAGATCGTCTCGGCCATCCCGAGATTTGTGTGGCGGTGCTGGATGGGCCGGTGGATCTGGTCCATCCCTGTTTTCAGGGCGCGAATCTCACGCTGCTGCCCACATTGGTGCCCGAGGCCAGCAGCCTTGATGGGGCGATGTCGGGCCATGGCACCCATGTGGCCAGCGTGATCTTCGGCCAGCCCGAGTCAGAGGTGCCTGGCCTGGCGCCGCACTGCCGCGGCTTGATCGTGCCGGTGTTTGCTGATCATCGTCGCGGCGCCTCCCAGCTCGATCTGGCCCGTGCCATCGAGCAGGCCGCCAATGCCGGGGCCCACGTGATCAACCTCAGCGGCGGTCAACTGACGGATGACGGCGAAGCCGAGGGTTGGCTGGAGAATGCGGTGCGGCTCTGCCAGGAGCGCAACATTCTGCTGATTGCCGCGGCCGGCAATGATGGCTGCGAGTGTTTGCATGTGCCAGCGGCACTCCCCCATGTGTTGGCGGTGGGGGCCATGGATGCCCGTGGCCATCCTCTCGAATTCAGCAACTGGGGAGATCGTTATCAGCAGCAGGGTTTGCTTGCCCCCGGGGAAAACATTCTCGGCGCCAAGCCTGGAGGGGGGACGGCGCGGCAGAACGGAACCAGTTTCGCCGCGCCGATCGTGGCTGGTGTTGCCGCGTTGTTGCTGAGCGAACAGGTGCGCCGGGGAGAGCCCCCCGATCCCCAGCGTGTGCGTCACCTGTTGTTGCAGAGCGCCCTGCCCTGCGACGACGACGTGCCAGCCGCGTCCCGCCGCTGCCTCGCCGGCACCCTCAATCCAGCCGGTGCCCTGACCCTTCTCACCGATCTCACGATGTCTGAAGCCATCCCCGACGCCTTGACCCCATCCGCCGTTGAAGCCTCGGGCTGCGGTTGCGGGGGAGGCCTGGCCGCGCCGGAGCCCTCCAGCGATGCCGTGGCTCCCTCCACTCCCACCGCCGCCTTGATGACCACCCCGTCCTCCCTCTCCGCTCCCACCCCGATGACCTCAGGAGTAACCGCCAGCCAGGCTCCCAGTGAGCTGGGCTCCAGCCAATTGGTCTATGCCTTGGGCACCCTTGGTTATGACTTTGGTTCGGAAGCGCGTCGCGACACCTTCAAGCAGCTGATGCCTCCCTTTGATCTGGGTGGCGGCACGATGGTGCCTGCGAACCCCTACGACGCCCGCCAGATGTCGGATTATCTGGCCAGCGACATCTCGGAAGCCCGTTCCTTGATTTGGACGTTGAATATCGAACTCACCCCGGTGTATGCGATCGAACCGAAGGGTCCATTCGCCCGTGAAGCCTATCTCGCCCTGCAGGAGCTGCTGACGGGGCAGATCCAACCGAGCAGCAGCAGCAACTACATCGAGCGGGTGAGCATTCCTGGCGTTCTCAGTGGCCGCACCGTCAGGCTCTTCTCGGGTCAGGTGGTGCCGGTGATTGAGCCGCAAAGCACCCGTGGCATTTACGGCTGGAAGATCAATAATCTTGTCCAAGCGGCCTTTGCTCAAGTGCAGGCGGCGGAGGGCGAGGCCAACGAAGAAGCGATGCGCCGCACCCTGGACAGCTTCCTGAATCGCATTTACTACGATCTCCGCAATCTGGGCACCACCTCCCAGGATCGGGCGCTGAACTTTGCTGTCACCAATGCCTTCCAGGCGGCGGCCACCTTCAGCGAAGCCGTGGCGGAAGGCATGGAGCTGGACAGCATCACCGTGGAGAAGAGCCCCTTCTGTCGCCTCGACAGTGACTGCTGGGATGTGAAGTTGAAATTCTTCGATCCTGAAAACAGCCGCCGTGCCAAGAAGATCTTCCGCTTCACCACCGATGTCAGCGATCTGATCCCCGTCACCCTGGGCGATGTGAAGAGCTGGTCGTCGCCGATTTGAGATCTCCCCATTCCATCTTCCAACAGCCATGACCTTCCCCAATCAAGCCTCTCCCGTGCAACGGCCCCATGTTCTGCAACCCGCCACCTGCGTGGATGTGGAGAACGGCAGTCCGGAAAGCCTGGTGAGCGTGCGCATGAAGCTGTTGCACGGGGCCAACTACAACGATCCCGC
>JBILEP010000377.1:0-2550 GCA_044352045.1 Cyanobium sp.
CGGGATCAGGGCCGCTGGGGCTGGCGGGGGCCGGATCGGGGGAGACGGGCACGGTCGAGAGCCAGGGCGACGGGGCCGAGTCTGCCGGGAGACTGGCACAAAGTGCGTCCTGGTGGTTGACGGATTCCCGGGGGCAGGCGTTAAAGATCCAGAGACGTCGACACTGCGCGCCCCCGCGGCGCCCTCTTCATGGATTGGGATTTCACCGAGGACGCGGCCTTCCTGGCCCTCTGCGACGCCTACAAGGAGAGCGGTGAACCCTCCGCCATGGAATTCCTGGCCCACGGTGAAGGGGCCTTTCACTTCCAGGAGCTCACCCAGAACGCCGCCGGGGAGGGGCTGGACCTCTCCAGTTCGGATTCCCTGGAGGAATTCATGCAGGAGGTGATCGACAGCCTCGAGGAGATGTGCAGCTGAGCGCTGCTCAGCCGTAGAAGAAGGCGATCTCCTTCTCACTCAGCCCACTCCAGCCCGCCTCCTGAAGCCGTTGATCAAGGCTGGCGCGGTCGAGGTGTTTGGCACCGCTGCGCACGATGCGGTTGCGCATCGACTTCTTCACACCGCTGCGGGGCCGGGCATTTTCCAGCGCCATCACCTCCCGGTAGAGAGAGAGCATGGCATCGGGGATCGGAGTCCCGTCGAGATCGAAACCGGCGGCGATGGCGTCGTCGATGCTGCCGGGTCCGGAGCTGGCCATGGCGGGAGGGACAAGGGTCTATCCGAGCCTGCCACGGCCCCCCGCGCTGCCTGAGACGCTGAGCCTTGCCTCAGGCGCTGAAGTAGCGGGCCTGGCTGTGGAGAGCCACCAGGGCGGTGGTGCTCTGCTCCGGCTCCAGCTGATCGCTCTCATCCATGGTCAGGCCGATGCGCTCTGCCCCGAGCCAGGCGAGCTGGGGCCGTGAATCGGCCACGTTGGGGCAGGCCGGGTAGCCGAAGGAGTAGCGGCTGCCGCGGTAGCGCTGGGCCAGCACATCCCGCAGGGCGGAGGGTTCCTGCTGGCCGAAGCCGAGTTCACGGCGGATACGGGCGTGGGTCCATTCGGCCAGCGCCTCGGCCATCTGCACCCCCAGACCGTGGAAGTAGAGGTAATCGCTGTACTGGTCGGCGCGGAACAGCTCCTGGGCGAAGGCAGTGGCCCGTTCTCCCATGGTCACCGCCTGCATCGGCAGCACATCGGTGGCGATCGGCACTCCATCCGGGCTCCTGGCCAGATCCTGGTAGAAATCGGCAATGCAGTAGCGATTGCCGGAGCGCTGGCGCGGCAGCTGGAAGCGGCCCAGTTCCGGGCCGGCACCGGCGGGGGAATCGCCCGGCGCCAGCGGGGCGGGATCAAACAGCACCACGGCGTTACCCACCCGTCCGCAGGGGAAGTAGCCATAGGCCACCCGTGGCGTCAGCAGACCCTCCTGGAGGCAGCGTTCGAGCCAGTGCTGCAGCACCGGCTCCGCCTTCTCGGCCAGCATGGCCTCGTAGTCAGCGCGCGACTGCTGCTGGGTTTTGCGCAGCTGCCACTGGCCGGCGAAGAGGGCGTTGCGATCGAGGTAGGCCATCACCTCCCGCAGGTCGATCTGCGCTTCGCTGATCACCTGCGATCCCCAGAAGGGGGGCTGAATCGCCGGTTCCTCGGGCACGGCCGCCGAGCGGCTGTCATCCTGTGGCAGCGGCGGCGCACTGGCCTCCGCGACAGCGGCGGGCTGGGGTGCTTCCGAGGCCGCCTCCGAAACCGCCGGGGCCGGCGCAGCGGCGGGTTCCTCCTCCACGATCCCCAGGCCCGCCGGTGCGCCATCGAGGAAGCCCTGGAGATCATCCCAGCGACCGGAGGCCTTGGCCTCCATCAGCGCATCCATGAAGCGCAGATCAGCGAAGGCGTCGCGGCCATAGATCACCTGGCCGTTGTAAACGGAGCGGCAGTCTCCGTTGACAAAACGGGGCGTGAGGGCGGCGCCACCAAGAATCACCGGCACCGAGATTCCCTGTTGGTTGAAGGTGGCGAGATTGTCCTTCATGAAGGCGGTTGACTTCACCAGCAGACCGCTCATGGCGATGCAATCGGCATGGTGTTGCTGCTGGGCTTCGACAATCTGCTCAATGCTTTGCTTGATGCCGAGGTTGACAACCTCATAGCCATTATTGGTGAGGATGATGTCGACCAGATTTTTGCCGATATCATGCACATCGCCCTTGACCGTCGCGATCAGAAACTTGCCTTTGCTGTTGCTCTGGCCCTCGATTTTTTCCATGTGGGGCTCGAGGTGCGCCACCGCCGACTTCATCGTTTCGGCACTTTGCAGCACGAATGGCAGTTGCATCTGGCCAGATCCGAACAGCTCGCCCACCACCTTCATGCCATCGAGCAGGAAGGTGTTGATGATCTGCAGCGGCGGGTAGCTGGCGAGGGCTTCGTCGAGAGCCACCTCCAGGCCGATCCGCTCGCCATCGATGATGTGTTGCTTGAGCCGCTCCTCCACCGGCAGGTCGGCCAGGGAGGGGCCGCTGGCCCGAGCCTCCTTGGCGGAGACGCCCTCAAACATCGTGGTGAGTTCGGTGAGC
>JBILEP010000378.1:0-2549 GCA_044352045.1 Cyanobium sp.
TGGCTTCATGGCATCACCCGCAAGAACTGGCCGGCGGTGATGGTGCTGCCCGGGATGACAACGCCAAAGTTGCCGGGCCAGACGGAAACGGAGGGAAACAGGAGATGGCTGCTGCATTCGACCTGAACCTCATAGACAAACCCTTCGGTGTACGTGTTGGCGTTGTGGGTGCTCTTTCCCGGATCCAGGGTGACCAGGAGAGGGCCGGGTGCGACGGGCGTTTTCACCGAACCAATCCCGCACTTGTAGACCGTGATGCGGGCCTTCTGGGGGCTGCTGTCGTTGTTGAGCAGGATCCAGTCGAGCGAACCTGAATTCTCCGGTAGCAGAAAGGGCCCCGTCGTATAGCGATGTTTGAAGCCACCGCTCAGCTGCTTGTCCAGGACGGCGCTTTGGGGAAGGGCATCCAGGGCGCTGAGCTCGAGCATGCCGGGTTCGGGCTTGTTGCCTGCCTGGCCGGTGGCTTGGGGAGTGTTCATGATGGTGCCCCTGATTGGCGATGGTTCTCCTAGAAGTTAATCCGGCATCTAGATGGCCGAAGAGGGGGCAAAAAATCGCAACGATGTTGTTTTTGTGCATTGATCTCGTCTTCTTGCATGTCTGGCTCGGCTTGTAGGGAAATCCCGTGGGGGAATGGAGGGATGCACTGGCCCATCTCGCGCCCTGATTGCCCTCCCTGATTTTTTCTTCTCCGCTCTTCCGGAGGGCGGGCGTGGTTGCTTCTGGAGCTCGTATTCAGCCAAAGAAATTCTGTTCTCACTTGCCTTTGTGTTGCTGAACAATGCCGATGTTGCCCCATCTGATCGTGCGATCGGTTCGGCTGCAGCCAGCCGCGCATGGATCGCGCCCGCTGGCGGGCGAGGGTTGCGACCACGGCTCCCCCCTCCCTGGCCCCCTGATCGCCATGCGTCCCCTTCCCCAGCCGGAAGCCCTGCTGGCCCACATCGGCGTCGAACCCACCGTGAGCTTCCGGCCCCCGCAGGTCAGCCCCAAGGTGTCGCTCCATCCCGGCAACCTGCCGGAATACGCCGCCCGCTCCTGCCTCCGCATGGTCCTGGCGCTGGCCTGCTCCACCCTCTTCACCCTTCTCTACGGCTCCCTGGCCGTCCACAACCGCCGCGCCGAACGGGTGCTCATCCCCCTGCTCGACATCCTTCAGTCGGTGCCGGTGCTCGGCTTCCTCTCGATCTTCGCGATCTTCACCAGCCAGGCGTGGAACATCACCTTCTCCTTCTACCAATCCCTGCGCACCGTTCCCAAGGAGCTGGGCGAAGCCGCCACCCTGTGTCAGCTCT
The DNA here is from genome assembly GCA_044352045.1 of Cyanobium sp. Taxonomy (GTDB): domain Bacteria; phylum Cyanobacteriota; class Cyanobacteriia; order PCC-6307; family Cyanobiaceae; genus Cyanobium. Next base: position 1,296 of record JBILEP010000378.1, read on the forward strand.
CCCGCTGGCAGCGCTTCAGCCGCCTGGAGCTGCCCTCCGCCGCGATCCTGCGCAGCAAGGATCTCTTCCGCCAGCAGGTGCTCGCCCGCGTGCCCGTGCTCAGCAGCATCGTGCACACCCTCCAGCAGAAGGCCGACCGCAGCCTGCGCTCCGATTCCTTCCTCGACATTTGGGACGACGACTTCCCGATCAGCGAAGCGGAGCGCCAGCTGGCCACCGCCGTCGACGGCCGGCTGAGCCTGCCCTCGTGAGCATCCCCCCACAGCCCAGGGGCCCCGTGTTGCTGGCTACAGCTCCACTGGTCTGCCTTGCTTAAAACCTGGCCAACCTTCTGCTCTGACCGTCATGACCTCCGACCAGGCGGCCCAGCTGATCGATAACACCCTCGATCTGGTGCACCAGCGGCTGCTCGACCTCGAAGCCCAGTCGCTTGAGCCGGAGCACAAGGCCCTGGCGGCGGAGTTCCGCGAGTGGCGTCAGCCCGTTGGCGGTCATATCGATCTGATGGTGTTTCCGGGGCTCACCAACTCCTGAGTGGCCCCGCTGGGATCGTCACGGGCGTCGGGATGTCGCGCTGAGAATGGTGATTGCCCCGCCGTCTTCAGGTCCATCACTGCCTCCCACGCCACCGCCACCCCCGCCACCGACACCATCGCCGCCATCGCCACCGCCGTTGCCCCGGGGCAGGGCAGCGTGGCGATCGTGCGGCTCTCCGGGCCGCGGGCTGAAGCGATCGCCCGGGAGTTGTTCCGGGCTCCGGGGCGGCAGGAATGGGAGAGCCACCGGGTGCTTTACGGCCATGTGGTGGATCCGGCCAGCGGTGAACGGGTGGATGAGGCCTTGCTGCTGTTGATGCGCGCCCCGCGCAGCTTCACCCGCGAGGACGTGGTGGAGTTCCACTGCCACGGCGGCCTGGAGGCGGTGCGGCGGGTGCAGGAGCTGGTCTGGGCGGCCGGGGCGAGGCCCGCCGGGCCTGGGGAATTCAGCCAGCGGGCCTTTCTCAATGGCCGGCTTGATCTCACCCGCGCCGAGGCGATCGCCCAGATGATCAATGCCCGCGGTCGCCGCGCCGCCGCCCTGGCGATGGCCGGCCTCGACGGCGGCCTGCAGCGCCGCATCGAGGCGCTGCGGGGGCGGCTCCTTGATCCCCTGGCGGAGCTGGAGGCCCGCCTCGATTTCGAGGACGATCTGCCCCCCCTTGATCCCGCCGCCGTCACCGCAGCCCTCGTGGCCGTGCGCGAGGAGCTGGAGCGG
>JBILEP010000053.1:0-9450 GCA_044352045.1 Cyanobium sp.
ATGTCATAGGCGGACCTCGGATCCTTCCCGGCGCAAGGCCACGAAATCCTCGACGGTGTCACGTAGGCCATCCTCCAGACGGATTCTTGCGGTCCAGCCCAAGGCTGTGAGCCGGCTTACATCCAGGAGCTTGCGGGGTGTGCCATCAGGCTTGGAGGCATCCCACTCGATGTGCCCCTGGTAACCGACGGCTTCGGCCACCATCGTCGACAGATCACGGATTGTCAGGTCGCTACCAGTGCCAACGTTGACGAATTGGATGTCATCGGCCGCTGGTTGCCAGTTCTCCAGGCAGAACACGACGGCGTCGGCCAAATCGTCGACATGTAGAAACTCCCGCAGTGGACTTCCCGTTCCCCAGCACCTAACCACGGCTGAACCGTCCTGCTTTGCTTCGTGAAAGCGACGGATGAGCGCAGGCATCACATGGCTGTTTGTGGGGTGGTAGTTGTCGCCAGGCCCGTAAAGGTTGGTTGGCATTAGACTGATCGCATCGAAGCCGTGCTGGATGCGCAAAGCATGGCAAAGTTTGATGCCTGTTATCTTGGCGATGGCATACCATTCATTGGTCGGTTCCAGTTCGCCGGTGAGTAACGACTCCTCCTGAATTGGCTGTGGTGCTAACTTTGGATAGATGCAACTGCTGCCCAGAAAAATCAGTCTGCGGCTGCCATGTCGCCAGGCGTTTTCGATGACATTGTTCTCAATCTTCAGGTTTTCCAGCAAAAAATCAGCAGGGTAAGAGTCATTGGCAAGAATGCCGCCCACCTTTGCTGCTGCCAGCACAACCACTTCGGGCCTGTGTTCGCTGAACCAGTCGTGAACTGCGATGGGATCAGTGAGGTCAAGCTCGTTGCGGGAGGCCGTCAGTAGGTTGTTGTATCCGCCATGGCGTAGGCGCCTCACGATCGCTGATCCAGCCATGCCTTGATGACCAGCCACGAAGATGCGATCAGCCTGGGAGATGAGGGAGCTCACGGTGGTATGGCTCATACTCAGCGCTGAAGTGCCATCGGCGGATTTTCCATAGAGCCCACAACTTTGAAGCCCTCGCGGCGCAGAATCGCTTCTTTTGCGGCTTCCTCCTTGTCAGCCGCCACCATTTCCGTGACAAGCTCTTCTAGGGTAGTCGTCGGTTTCCAGCCGAGCTTGGCATGGGCTTTGCTGGGATCTCCGAGCAGGGTTTCCACCTCCGCCGGTCGGAAATAACGTGGATCAATACGAACAATAATGTCCCCTGTGTCGGCTCGCCGACCGATCTCGTCGACACCGCTGCCGCTCCATTCGATGCTGCCCCAACCCAGCTGTGCGGCCGTGAGTTCGATGAAACGACGTACCGATTCTTGGCGGCCGGTGGCGATGACGAAATCCTCGGGGATTCCTGTTTGTTGCAACATGCGCCATTGCATCTCGACGTAATCGCGTGCGTGGCCCCAATCGCGTAGTGAATCAAGGTTGCCCATGTAGAGGCACTGGTCTAGTGCAGCATCCACACGCGCCAGGCCGCGGGTGATCTTGCGGGTCACAAAAGTTTCGCCACGGCGCGGACTTTCGTGGTTGAAGAGAATGCCATTGCAGGCATACATTCCATAGCTTTCACGGTAGTTGACCGTGATCCAGTAAGCGTAGAGCTTGGCAACTCCGTAGGGGCTGCGGGGGTAAAAAGGAGTGCTCTCCTTCTGGGGAATCTCTTGCACCAAGCCGTAAAGCTCAGAGGTGGAAGCCTGGTAGATTCGTGTTGTTTCGATGAGGCCAAGAATTCTTACCGCTTCCAGAATGCGCAGGGTGCCAAGGGCATCACTGTTGGCGGTGTATTCGGGACTCTCAAATGAGACCGCGACGTGACTCTGCGCGCCGAGATTATAGATTTCATCAGGCTTCACCTGCTGGATGATGCGAATCAGGTTGGTGGAATCTGTGAGGTCGCCGTAGTGAAGGACGAGTCGTGGGTCGGATTCATGGGGATCTTGATAGAGGTGATCAATGCGCTCGGTGTTGAAACTGCTAGCCCGCCTCTTGATGCCATGGACCACATAGCCCTTCTCGAGTAGCAATTCGGTCAAGTACGAGCCGTCCTGTCCTGTGATGCCCGTGATCAGTGCGGTCTTGGTCATGAAGTTACGGCGGTTGGAATGAGGGGCAAGTCGGGTCAGGGGACGCGAATCGGGCTTAGCCGGTCAGTGCCGGAGTGTCACTGCGTCCGTAGCGGTCTTCAAAACGAACAATGTCATCCTCGCCCAGGTAGGGGCCACTTTGGACCTCAATCAGTTCAACCGGGATCTTGCCCGGGTTGGAAAGGCGATGACGTGAGCCCAGGGGGATGTAGGTGCTCTGGTTCTCCCCCACCAGCTCCTGCTGCCCATCTTTCTCAACCACGGCGGTACCCTTGACCACAATCCAGTGTTCGGCCCGGTGATGGTGCATCTGGAGCGAAAGCGAGGCGCCTGGCTTCACCTGAATCTTCTTGACTTGCCAGCGCTCTCCCTCAACCACCCCGTCGTAATAGCCCCAGGGCCGGTAGATGCGGCGATGGGCACGACTTTCGGACGCGCCCTCCAGCTCCAGACGTGTGACGATGCCTTTGATGTCTTGCGCTCGATCCCGGTGGGCCACGAGCACTACATCGTCGGTTTCCACTACCACAAGATTCTCCACACCTAGGCCGACAACGAGGCGGTGTTCACTGCGCAAGTAGCAGTTCTTGGAATCCTTGCTGATGACGCGACCGCGCAGGACATTGCCATTGTTATCTTGATTTGAGGTCTCCCAGAGAGCACTCCAACTGCCCACATCGCTCCAGCCCGCATCGAGCGGTAGAACAACACCCCTGTCGGTCTTCTCCATCACGGCCACGTCGATCGCCACATTTGGGCAGTTGGCGAAGGCCTCGCGCTCCAAGCGAAGGAACTCAAGGTCGGCCGTATCACGTTCCAGGGCGCTGCGGCAGAAGCTCACCACCTCTGGGCAGAGCCGTTCCATCTCCGCCAGGATAGAGGAGGCGCGGAACAGGAACATGCCGCTGTTCCAGGTGAAGCGACCGCAGGCTAGAAACTCTTCAGCGGCTGTCCGGTCCGGCTTTTCAACGAAACGGGCGATTGGAACCGGGCCGGGGTGAGAGCCCTTTGGGTTTTGCTCTGACATCGAGGTGCGCCCGCTCGATGTGAGGGATGCCTGGGCTTCGATATATCCGTAGCCGGTCTCAGGGGCGGTGGGAACGATGCCAAAAGCAACCAACTGGCCAGCCTGAGCTGCAGGGATTCCGGCGTTGATCGCCGCTCGAAATTGAGCCGGCTGTAGGATTACATGGTCGGCGGCAAGAATCAGTAGGAGCGGGTCGTCGCCGCGGGCGGTGGCATTCAATGCCGCGACCGCGACGGCCGGTGCTGTGTTGCGCCCCATCGGTTCGAGCAGGATCCCCGCTGGCTCCACCCCGATCTGCCGCATTTGTTCGGCAATGATGAAGCGGTGGTCTTCATTGCCAATCAGCAGAGGGGGTGCGAGCTGCTCCAATCCCTGCAGGCGCACCATTGTCTGCTGCAGAAGGCTCTCCTCGGATTCTCCTGCGAGCGGCCAGTATTGCTTTGGGTATGAAGCGCGTGAGAGGGGCCAAAGGCGGGTGCCGGTGCCGCCACAGAGGATGACCGGAACCAGGGGACAGGTAACCATTGTGTGGAATGAAGGCCTTTTGCCAGGGCTGTGGTCTGGGTCAGTGGGCGTGAGCTGGTGGGTCGCTCCACCAGGAGTGCCACATTCAATCACGGTTGCGCCTCTTCCGGTTCTGATTTGCTTAAGGAATTTCGACCGTCCCCCTGTTTCGGCCAGGCTGGCATCCGTCTCCGCCTATTTGGCCTCCATCCAGTTGGCTCCCGCTCCCGTCTCAACCAGCAGCGGCACCGTGAGCTGAACGGCTTGCTCCATCGTTCTGCTGGTCAGTTCCCGCACTGTCTCCAGCGCCTCCGGCGCCGCCTCCAGCACCAGTTCGTCGTGGACCTGCAGCAGCAGCCGCGCCGGCAGAGCCCCGGCCTGCAGCTGCTGTTGGAGTCGCACCATCGCCAGCTTGATGATGTCGGCGCTGGAGCCCTGGATCGGCGCATTCGCCGCCGCCCGTAGCTGCTGCCCCTCCATCCCGGCCCTACGGGCCCCCTCCAGGTCGATCTCCAGCGGGTCGCGGCCGAGCAGTCGCCCCAGGCCACCAGGATCGAAATGGAACACCCGCCTGCGCCCCAGGATCGTCTCCACGTAGCCGCGGCTGAGGGCGAGGCGCTCCTGCAGCTCCAGGAAGGTGAAGATGCGTGGATAGCGCTGCCGGTAACGGCTCAGGAACTCCTTGGCATGGGCCTGCCCCACCCCGGTTTCGCGGGCGAAGCGCTGGGGACCCATACCGTAGATCACCCCGAAATTGATCGTCTTGCCTTGGCGGCGCTCTTCGGCGCTCACCTCGTCCTTTTCCAGGAGCAGCCGGGCGGTGAGGGCGTGCACATCCTGGCCCGTGTTGAACGCTTCGATGAGCAGGGGCTCGCCGCAGAGGTGGGCGAGGATGCGCAGCTCGATCTGGGAGTAGTCGGCGCTGATCAGTTGCCAGCCCTCCTGGGGCAGGAAGGCCTTGCGGATGCGGCGGCTGAACTCCGTGCGGATCGGGATGTTCTGCAGGTTGGGATTGCTGCTCGAGAGCCGCCCCGTGGCCGTCACCGCCTGGTTGAAGTCGGTGTGCACCCGGCCGGTTTCCGGCTCCACCAGGGCTGGCAGGGCGTCCACATAGGTGCTGCGCAGCTTGCTGAGGGTGCGGTGCTCCAACACCAGGGGCACCACCGGGTGGTCGTCCTGGAGTTTCTCGAGCACCGCCGCGTCGGTGCTCCAGCCGGTTTTGGTGCGTCGCGACTTGCGGCGATCGAGGCCGAGGCGCTCGAACAGCAGTTCCCCGAGCTGTTTGGAGGAGCCGAGGTTGAAGTCGCCACCGGCGGCGGCGCGGGCCTCTCTCTCCAGGCGTTCCAGGGTGGCACCCAGCTCCTGGCTGAGCTCTTGCAGGTAGGGCACGTCGATGCGGATGCCGGTGGCCTCCATCTGCGCCAGCACTGGTTCCAGGGGCAGTTCCACCTGATCGAGAAGCTGCAGCAGGGGCTCCCCCAGCTCCGCCAGCCGTTGCCGCAGCAGGCCGCTGAGGCGCCAGGTGAGGTGCACATCCATGCCGCAGTAAAGGGACGCCTCCGCCACCGGCACGACCGCGAAGTTGGCCCCCTTCGGCACCAGATCCCCATAGGCGGTGGGCGTGAAGCCGAATTCCCGCTGGGCCATCGCCTCCAGGCCGTGGCGCTCCCCCGGATCGCAGAGGTAGTCGGCCAGGAGCGTGTCCATCACCACACCGCCGAGGCTCAGGCCGTGGCGCATCAGAATCAGCCGGTCGTACTTGGCGTTCTGCAGGGTCTTGGGGTGGGCCTCGCTGGCCAGCCAGGGGGCCAGGGCGGCGAGCACCTCCTCCAGGGGCAGCTGGCGGGGTGGCGGCGGTGGCTCGCTCAGCAGGTCGGCGGCGGGTTGGGGGTGGTGGCCGATGGGCACATAGACCGGATCGGTGGGATCTTCCCCGCAGCACAAGCCGATTCCCACCAGTTCGGCGCGGAAGGGATTGAGGGAGGTGGTCTCGGTGTCGAGGGCCACCGGGTGTTGGGGATCGGTGGCGGCCATCAGCCGCTCCAGCAGGGCCGCCAGGGCGGCGGGCTCATCGATCAGGCGGGGCCGCAGCGCCGGCAGCGCAGGGTCGCCGTCCTGGGAGTGGGCCGGGGAGTCCGGCGGCTGGGAGGCCTGGGGACCCGGCGACCGCTCGCTGGCTGCTGCTGCCGGCTCTTTGGTGGTGGGCTCGGGGGGATGGGCTGAAAACTGGCGGGCGAAGCCGTCCACCTGTCGGACCAGACTGAACAGCTCCAGCTCCCGCAGCCGCTCCTCCAGCCGTTCGGGCCGCACCTCGCCGAGCTCCAGCCTCGGTACGTCCGGCAGGGGGATGTCGGTGAGGATGCGGGCGAGCATGCGCGAGCGGAAGGCATTGTCCCGGTCCCGTTCGAGCTTGCTGCGCAGCGCCTCCTTCAGCCCGTCGAGGCCGGCGTAGATGCCATCCAGGTCGCCGTGGGCCTGGAGCAGGCCGATGGCGGTCTTCGGACCCACCCCCTTCACGCCGGGGATGTTGTCGGAGCTGTCGCCGGTGAGGGCCTTGAGGTCGACGACGTCCTCCGGCGGCACCCCCAGCCGGGCGATCACCTGCTCGCGGCGCACCTCGGTGGGGCCGCTGTTGCGGGCCTGGGGACCGCCCCCCAGGTAGAGGACGGCGATGTCGCGCTGATCGTCCACCAGCTGGAACAGATCGCGGTCGCCCGAGAGGATGCGCACCCGCCAGCCCCGCTCCGCCGCCTGCTCGGCGAGGGTGCCGAGCACGTCGTCGGCCTCGTAGCCCGGGGCGGTGCAGAGGGGCAGGTCGAGGGCGTCCCGCAGGATCTGCTGGAGGTTGTCGAGATCGGCGAAGAACTGCTCGGGCGCCTCCTCGCGGTGGGCCTTGTAGGTCTCGTCCGCCTCATGCCGGAAGGTGGGTTCGGCGGTGTCGAAGGCGATCACCACGCCGTTGGGGGCCAGGCCCCGGCAGTTCTCCAGCAGGGCCTTGAGGAAGCCGTAGGTCACGCTGGTGGGCACCCCCGCTTTCGTGCTCAGGCCGCCGTCGCCCCCCTTGGCGAAGGCGTAGAAGCTGCGGAAGGCCAGGGAATGGCCATCCACCAGCAGCAGCAGCGGTCTGGCTGGGTCCGCTCCCGTGGCCTTCACCGCCCCCTCCTTCTTCACCGTGTCTTCCATGGACTGTCGCCCCGCCGCCGCCGGCTCTGCGCTCTCTTCAACGCTGCCTGCGGTGTCCACTGGCGCGTCCGGATGTGAGTCCCGTTCCTTGGTGCGCTTGCCCATCGTCCCGTGCGCTGCCTCCCGCGGCCCGGCTGACCGCCACAGCCTGCCAGAGCTGGGCGACGCCCCCGCTCCGGCGGCCGGACCCGCCGCAGGGCGGGCGGCCTTCAGTGCCTGCGGCCGCTACCGCTGGTGGCTCGCGCGCCTCTGGCTGCCCAGGGGGCCCCGGCTTGTGTTCCTTGGCCTCAACCCCTCCCGGGCCGATGGGGAGCAGGACGACCCCACCCTGCGGCGCCTGCTCGGCGTCGCCCGCGACGGGGGCTACGGCGGCGTGGAGGTGCTCAACCTGTTCGCCCGCATCAGCCCTTGCCCGCAGCTCCTGCGCCGCTGCGGTGATCCGGTGGGGGGCCGCTGCGACGCCTGGATCCGCCGTCGCCTGGGCGGCCTCGCCCACCATGGCGCCCCCGTCACGCTGTGGCTGGGCTGGGGCAATGGGGGCAGCTGGCGGGGGCGGGATGCCGCCGTGCTGGCCCTGCTGGCGGCGCAGGGCTGGAGCGCCGTGTGCAGGGGCCGCACCGATTCGGGCCAGCCCCGCCATCCCCTTTATCAACGCCGCGGCATCCCCCTGGTGCCGTTTGCGCCATCCTGTGGGGCGGTTCCCCTCCCCGCGGTCGCCGCGCTGCCATGTCCCGTGTTCCCCGCCGCTACTCGATCCACCTGAGCCTCAGCGGGGGTCATACGGAGGTGGTGCATTTCGCCACGCTCGATGCCTTCCAGCAGTGGTACTCGGGCACCCTGCACGGCGCCACCAGCCCGGAGGCGTTTGTGAACGTGCCGATCAGCGAGCTGGAGGGGGAGTACCTGCTGGTGCGGGCCAGCGCCGTGGTGGGCATCCGGGTGGAACCGCTCTACGGCATGGATGATTGAGACGCGGCGGCCGCCAGCCGCGGGCCGTCCTCGCCGAGGGCATGCAGCAGCCGCCAGCTGCTGATCAGATCCGGACCCTGCAGGCTGCCCAGCAGCGCCGCCCGCAGGCTCTTCATCAACACCCCCTTCTTCACACCGGCACGGCTCACCGCTTCCCCGAGCAGCGCCTGGGCCGACTCCACGGGCAGGGGACCGGCTGGGGGCAGGCTGGCGGCGAGTTCCGCCAGCACGGCCGTGGCCCCCTCCTGCTCCAGCTGGCCCAGGGCTCCGGCATCCAGGCTCGGGCGGGTGAAGAAGGGTTCCGCCTCCCGCACCCCATCGGCCAGCAGGGTGAGGGAGGGGCCGAGCAGGGCGCAGATCTCCTCCTGCCAGGCCGGGTCGGCGGCAGCCCCCGCCAGGCCCCAGCCCCGCTCCGCCCAGAGGGGCCGCAGGCGGACCGCCAAGGCCTCGGCGGGCAGCTCGTGCAGCACCTGGGCATTGAGCCAGTTGAGCTTGTCCCAGTCAAAGCGGGCGCCGGCCCGGTTGACCCGCTCAAAATCGAACACCGCCGCCGCCTCCGCCAGGGAGAAGCGCTCGCCCATGCCCTCCGGCGGTGACCAGCCCAGCAGGGTCATGTAATTGGCGAGCGCCTCGGGCACGTAGCCCATCGCCTGGAAGTCGCTGATCGAGGTGACCCCGTCCCGCTTGGAGAGCTTGCGGCCCTCCTGGTTGAGGATCAGCGGGGTGTGGGCAAAGATCGGCTGGGTGGCCCCCAGGGCTTCGTAAAGCAGCAGCTGCTTGGCGGTGTTGGCGATGTGGTCCTCGCCGCGGATCACATGGCTGATGGCCATGTCGGCGTCATCCACCACCACCACGAGGTTGTATAGGGGATCACCGATGCGGTCCGCCGGGGCGCGACGGGCGATGACCATGTCCCCCCCGAGATCGGCGCCGCGCCATTCCATCGGGCCGCGGACGAGATCGTGCCAGCGGATCTGGCGACTGTCGTCGATGCGGAAGCGGATCACCGCCTCCCGTCCCTCAGCGCGGAAGGCTTGCTCCTGCTGGGGGGTTAGATCGCGGTGGCGGTTGTCGTAGCGGGGCGCCCGGTTTTCGGCCTGTTGGCGCTCCCGCATTTCCTGGAGCTCCGCCTCGCTGGCGTAGCAGCGGTAGGCGTGGCCGCTCTCCAGGAGGGCGGTGATGGCGGCGCGGTGCTTCTCCACCCGGGCGCTCTGGATCACCGGCTCACCGTCCCAGTCGAGGCCAAGCCAGCGCAGCCCGCCGAGGATGTTGGCCGTGTACTCGGGCTTCGAGCGCTCCCGGTCCGTGTCCTCGATGCGCAGCAGGAAGCTGCCGCCGTGACGGCGGGCGAACAGCCAGTTGAACACCGCCGTGCGAGCCGTGCCGATGTGCAGGGTTCCGGTGGGGCTTGGGGCCAGACGGACGCGCACAGGACCCGTGACGCTCACCGAGAACCTCCTGTGGGAGTTATGGGGGGTTTGGAACGGGACTGACGGGGCTCGAACCCGCAACTTCCGCCGTGACAGGGCGGTGCTCTAACCGATTGAACTACAGTCCCAGAACGAGATCCAAAGGATCTGGACTGGAGGTTCCGGGGTTCGCCAGAGGACGTCAGGCGCCGGAACCGATGGATCGTCCGCGTGACTGACGCCG
>JBILEP010000379.1:0-2535 GCA_044352045.1 Cyanobium sp.
GGATCCGCGCCGCCGAGTTGCTGGAGGCGCCGAGCGGCGAAACGGGCCTGCGCCTGGCGCCGTCGCTGGTGGAGAACGCGCCCCTGGCGGCCGCCTGAACCTGCGGATTGTTCCGCGTGTCGTTCCGCTTCTCCCAACGCCTCTCCGCCGGGCTGGGCCGCCTGGGCCGGTCCGGGCGGCTGCCGCTGCGGGCGGGAGTGAGAGGGGTTTAGTTCAGCGCCTCCACATCCGCGAAGCGGCCGGCCACGGCCCGGGCTCGGCGGCGCAGCTCCGCCGCCAGCTTCTGGATGGGCGGCCAATCGATCAGGTCGCGGCGCACCACCAGCGCCTCGCCACTGATCAGGCCGAGATCCCAGTCGAGGCGCACGGTGCCGGGCTGAAGCGCCTCGGTGAGGCTCTGGCCATAGGTGAGGGTCACCCCATCGCCACAGCGACCCTCCCAGTCGGCGGGGTCGTAACGGGACATGGGCACCTCCTGCTGCCAGAGGCCCTGGCCGCGCAGGATCGCCTCGGTGCGGGGAAACCAGCCGGGAGGCAGCGCCAGGCTGGGGAAGCGGCGCAGGTCGTCCGCGCTGGGGCGACGCACCCCCGCCAGGGGATGGTCGGGGGCCGCCAGCAGCCGCACCGGTTCGCGCACCAGATCGAGCACCCACCACTGCGGGTCGTCCGGATCGGGCAGATCGGGCTGGTAGCTGGCCAGCCAGGCATCGATCACCCGCTCGCGCAGCAGCTCCAGGGGCAGATCCCGCCCGGGCAGCAGGAACGTGCCATGCATCCAGCCCTCCAGCGGCTGCTCCAGAAACCAGGGACCGGAGGCGTAGGTGCCCTCCACCCGCAGCGGCGCCTTGCCCTTGAGGCGCGCCAGTTGATGGACCCAGCGCTCGGCGGCGAGCAGCTCCAGATCGCCCACCAGTCGCCGCTGACCGTTGCGGCGCACCAGGCGCAGATCGAGGGTATGCAACACCGCGCGCAGCTGCCGGGACACCGTGCTTTGGTTGGTATGGAGGTGCTGTGCGGCAGCCTTGCCGGTGCCCAGCCAGAGGCTGAGATCCAACGCCGCCAGCTGTTCCAGGGGAATCACGCCGGCTCTGGGGGTTGTGATGAGAAAGCAATCGGTATCTGCCCAGGGTTGTGGCCAGGGCAGGGCGGTCGGAATGATCCGCCGGGAGGAAGGAGGGGAATGGCGGTTACTGGGCGCAGGGGTAGGTCAGCTCCGCACCCAGCACCCAGCCCAGCGAGGTGTTGGTGTTGCCGGCCACCAGGCTCTGGGGGGAGCGAGAGGGTGATCGAAACCGTCTCGGAGCTGCCCGATGCCAGGGGGATGCCAAGGAAGGTGACCTTGGTGGCGGTGGTTTGCTGGACGGTGGTGAGGATGCTCGGGTAGTCAGAGCTGGTGATGTTGATGGCGGGATCAGGCGCAAAATTGAAGCCGGAGACATCGAGATTGCCCTTGTGGATGGCCTGCTGAATCGGGCTGAAGTAGGCCCAGAAGTGGCCTGTGAACCCATAGAAGGGTGCAGGCCCGAAGTTCATGAGATTGCAACCGGAGAAGGTCAATTCCATCGAGAACTGATTGGATCTGGTTGCGATCTGATCCTGGAAGTAGCTGGCACTGCCGCGACAGGAAAGCTGGAAGAAGTCAAGGTTCGGAATCGTGAAGCTGCCGCCACCAGGCTGCTGTTGATCCAGTTGTAGGTGAGGTGATTGAACACCAGATTGGCCGAATGTTGAGCGTCATAGGGGAATTCGCCGTGGCACACGCAATTGAGGGGCTGCAACGGTGCCTGCAGCACCGCGGCGAGGATGGTGTTGGCCTGATGCGTGAGGTTTTGCAGCAAGGGAACAGCTGCCGGTGAGCTGCTGGAAGCGGTGGAATTGGGCTGAATCGCTGGGACGACTGCGGGGCCATCCAGGAGTGCAGGAGCGGAGATGGGAGGGGTTTGGCTGTGGTTGTGATCGGGCGGCGACTGGCTGCGCCGCCTGAATCAACGATCCTTCAGCCGCGGCGGAAAAGCTGACAGCCAGGAATCAAAAAACTGTTCAGCTGGTGACACCACCCTGATTTCAGCTGAACGGTTCACTGTCAGCCAGCTGACAGCAGGATGGCGCCTGGCCAGTCTCAGAGCAGCACATGGGGGCTCGGCTCCGCTGGTGCCGATGGTGTTGCCCTCCAGCAGGCCCACGCCGTTCACGACCGTGTAGCGCAGCTGACCGGGGGAGCGGAAGGCGGCGGTGCCGATCCAGCTGAAGCCCTGATCACCGGATTTGGAGGGGTTGGCGTCGAGGATGCAGTCGTAAGCGTCCATGCCATTGCCGATTTCCGCTTCGCTGCGATAGAGGAACTGATCAGCGCCCGGGCCGACGGTGTAGCGGTCGGCACCGGCGCTGCCCCAGATCAGGTCGCTGCTTTCACCGCCCTGGAGGGCGTTGGCGCAGGCTGAGCCGGTGAGGGCGTCGGCGAAGCGGGAGCCCGTGAGGTTTTCGAAGCTCAGAAAAGAGGCATGCACCTTAGGCAATATAGTGACAATCACAGAC
>JBILEP010000380.1:0-2534 GCA_044352045.1 Cyanobium sp.
ATGATCCGGAGCGCAACCTCAGCTGGACCCTGCAGTGCAGCTGGCTGGCCGGGGTTTCCGCCGCGGAAACTCTCGCCGATCCCCGGGTGATCGCGGTGGGGGCGGTGAGTCCGCCGGTGTCGCTGCTATTTCCGAAGGGCTCGGGGGTGGACCTCAGCGCCCGGGTGTTGCTGGTGAGCGGCAGCCGCGACTGGGTGGTGCCCCCCGATCCGGAGGCGATCACGCCGATGCGCTGGGGCCGGCGGCGGGGCAACCAGCTGGTGCTGGCCAGTGGCGGCGATCACTTCAACCTGCGGCCGGAGGAGCAGCCCGATGGCGGCGTGCTCGGGCCGCTGCTGCAGGCCTGGAGCGAGGCGGCGTTCGCGGCGGGCGATGCCGCCCGACCGGCGGCGGAGGCGGCGCCGCTGCTGCGCTCCCGTGATTGGGGCGATGGGGAGATTCCCCTGGTGGAGGTCACCGAGGCGCTGCCGCCGCCCTGATCACGCACTCTCTGGGGTCGGCTCCGGGGGGATCGCCTCGGGTGGATTGGGGGCTGTTTCGGGGCCGATCACATCCACCGACAGCCGTTGCACCACCAGCCGGTAGCGGATCGGCTGGCTGCGGTTGATGAAGGCCTGCACATCCGCCACCTGCCGCGCCGTCGGCAGGCGCGGGTCTGTCACCCGCACGGCGGCGCGGATCAGGGGAGGATTCTGGGCCCAGTCCACCGCCACTTTCACCAGCTCGGAATCCTTGCCGAGGGTGAGGGTGCGGTTGCGCAGCGAGAGGGTGATCGCCGCCTCGATCTGCTGCAGCGTGGCGGTGCGCCGCGCCTGGGCCACCAGGGACACAAAGCTGCCTGAAAGCGGAATCAACAGCAGGGCGGTGAGCAGCAGGCTCACCAGCCCGAGGCGGCTGCGCCAGAGGTTCACCCGCAGGTCGGGCCGGCAGATCGCCAGGGCGATCAGGGCGCCGCTGAGGATGCCCAGCAGGTTGGCGGCGAACAGCAGCGCGGCTCCGGCGGCCTCCTGCCAGAGGGCCTTGGCGCTCAGCAACCCGAAGGCGCAGACCGGCGGCACCAGCGCCACGGCGATGGCGGTGCCCGCCAGGGAGGAGAGGGCCTTGGCCCGCACTGAGGCGTAGGCGGCGATCGCGCCAGCCACCAGGGCCACCCCCAGGTCGAGCAGGTTGGGCTGGGTGCGGGCCATCACCTCCGAGCCCAGCAGGGGCAGCCCCACCAGCAGGCCGAGGGCCAGGGAGAGGGCCACGGTGAGGGCCACCGCCAGCAGCAGGGAGAGCAGGGCGGTGCCCACCAGCCGCAGGCGGCCCTGCAGGATCGCGAAGGCGGCGGCCCGCAGGGGCAGCATCCAGGGGGCGACGAGCATGGCGCCGATCACCACGGCGCTGCTGTTGGCCAGCAGCCCGAGGCTGGCGATCAGCCCGGCCGCCAGGGTGAGCACCAGGAATTCCTGGTCGGCCCGGGCATCGGCCTCAAAGCCATCGGGCGCCGCCGCCTCGCTCACCTCAGGGCTCAAGCCAGGGCTCCAGAAACCGCAGGGGCTCGGCCATGGTCTCCGAAAAGCCGAGGAGGCCCGGATCGCGGTGGACATACAGCAGCGTGTCGTCGGCGTCGAGCAGGAAGCTGCCGCCCCGCTGGGCGATCCAGCGTCCATCGGGCACGTAGGTGCTCCAGGCGCCGAGCACCTCGCGCATGTTCGCCAGCCGCACCGTGGCAAGCTCGAACGGCCGCTGGAAGCCTTTGCCCGCCAGATCGAAGAGGGGTGTGGCCAGCCGCGGCGGCGCGCTGCGATCGCCGGTGTAGCCACGCAGCACTTCTTGGAGAGTGCCCGGCGAGCCGAGGCCGGCGCACATCAGCAGCAGCGACGCCCAGGGGCCGCCGGCCACCGGCAGGCCCCCGTAGAGGCCCAGCTCGCGGTGCAGCGTTGGTTCGGCGTCCACCAGCAGGCGCTGGCGCGGGAAGCCGGTGTAGGCGCAGAAGCGTTCGGCGCCGGCCCCGTCGCCGATGCCGATCGCGAGAAGCTCGATGCCGGCGGCCTCCAGCCGGGGCAGGGCGGGCACCAGCGCCTGGGCGTATTCGACGCTGTCGAAATCGCCGAGCTGGCTGAGCAGCAGCACCAGCCGCCGCCGGCCGGGCTCCATGCCGGGGATGGCGGCGAGGCGCTGGCGCAGGGGGTCGGGGGCGAGCATCGCTGCAGGGTAGGGGCGGGCCCTGCCCATCAGGGTTGCGGATCCTCCAGGGAGGACTGGGCCAGCAGCGTCAGGAAGAACTGGAATCGTCCGGAAAGCAGTGCTGCTTGATCAAGGCGCTCAAAGCTCTTTCTCTGGCGTTCTCGCGCCTCAGCTGCTCGGTTTCTGTCTTGATCTGCTCGATCTCGATCCTCTTGGCGTTCATGCGCCGCTCGTAGTCGGGATCGCGACGCCAGTTCAGCATCGACAACCACTGTCGCCACCGAGGCAGCGATGCAAAGGATCCCCCATTGCTGCTGGAGGGCGATGGTGATGCCGGCGAGGGTGATGTGGTCATAGGAGGAGAA
>JBILEP010000381.1:0-2528 GCA_044352045.1 Cyanobium sp.
CGGCGCGAGGTGGTGGCCCTCGGCCTGCGCGACAACCCCCTCACCCGCTTCCTGCCAGGCCTGCCCCGCTGGATGCCGATCGACCGCATCCGCCAGGTGGGGGACGTGATCCTGGTTGACTCCGCCGATTCGCTGGTGGAGGAGTTCAATCCCGAGCGCTACAGCAAGGTGATCAATTGCCAGGTGATCACCGAGGCCGGCCAGCAGCTCGGCCGGGTGCTGGGCTTCAGCTTCGACATTGAAACCGGGGAACTCACCAGCCTGGTGATCGGCGCCCTGGGGGTGCCCCTGTTGGGCGAAGGGGTGCTGAGCACCTGGGAGTTGCCGGTGATCGAAATCGTCAGCAGCGGCACCGATCGAATCATTGTCTATGAAGGCGCCGAGGAGAAGCTCAAGCAGCTCGGTACCGGGCTGCTTGAGAAGCTGGGCATCGGCGGCAGCAGCTGGGAGCAGGAGGAGCGGGAACGCTTCCGCGCTGGTCTGGTGCCGGCCGAGAACCAGCTGCCCGCCGGCCAGCCCAGCGCCGTCGAGAGCCAGCGCCGCCTGGAGCCGGCCCGCGCCCAGGCCTTCCAGCCGGAGAGCGAGCTCGACTACGTGGAGCTGGAGGAGCGCCGCAGCCGGGAGCCTTTGCGCCAGCGCCGCTACCTCGATGAGGACGCCGAGCCTCGCCGCGCCGCCTGGGATCCGGAGCCGCGCTACCCGGACGACGAGCCTCGCTATTCCCGCGAGGAACCTCGCTACCGCGACGACCGCGACTTTGAGGCTCTGCCCCGGCGCGAGCCGCCCCCCGCACCCCGAGCGGAACGCACCATCGACGGCCGCCGCTCCGAAGCCCGCGGCAGCCAGCGGCCCATAGAACCCATCGATGTGGATCCCGAGGTGCTCGACGACCCCTGGTGAGGATCAGCCGGCCGCCGGCCTGGCCCCGATCAGTGGGCCTCGAAGCTCAACGAGGCCGAATTGACGCAGTAGCGATCGCCGGTGGGGGCAGGCCCGTCGTTGAACACATGGCCCAGGTGCGCGTCGCAGTTGGCGCAGCGGATCTCCGTGCGCACCATGCCATAAGCGGTGTCCCGCAGGGTGGTGATCGCGCCGCGATCGACCGCGTCCCAGAAGCTGGGCCAGCCGGTGCCGGAATCAAACTTGGTGGCGGAACTGAACAGCTCGGCACCGCAGCAGACGCAGCGATAGGTGCCGCTGGCTTTTTGGTTCCAATAGGCGCCGCTTAAGGCCCTCTCGGTGCCGCCTTGGCGGGTGACCCGGAACTGCTCGGGGGTGAGCCGTTCCCGCCAGGCTTCCTCGTCCAGGCCGCGGGCCAGGCCGCTGTCGAGGCTGCAGGGGGAGGGATCGGCGGCCAGGGGGGCGGAGGCCTGCGGTTCGGTCTCGCTCATTGCGGCGGTGGGGTGCGACCGCAACCCTAGGCGGGATCGTCGGGCGGCAGCAGCTCGCGCACCAGCGCCGCCAGGGCCGCCACCGCCCCGGGCCGTCCCCGCAGGGAACGGAGGTCGTCGCGCATGCCGGCCAGCCGCTCGGGGTGCTCCAGCCAGTCGGCAGCCTCGGCGGCGATTGCGTCCGGGCTGATCGCCCCCACCCGCTCCGGCACCACGGCGCGGCCGGCGCTGATGTTCGGCCAGGCCAGGAAGCCGCGGTGGCGCAGCCGCCAGGCGGTGAGGGCCACCCCCACCAGGGCCCGCAGCCCGGGCAGCCGGGCCACCAGCCCCAGCCAGCCGTCCCAGGCCTGCATCACCTGCAGGTGCTGGGTGGGCACCAGCACGATCATCGGCACCCCGAGAGCGCCCAGTTCCGCGGTGTTGGCGCCGACGGTGGTGAGCGCCAGGGCGCACTGGCTGAGGGGGCCGTGGGCGGGGTGCGTCTCGATCAGCAGGATCGTGGTGCCGGCGGCGGTGACCAGCTCCATCCCCTCGCGGTGCGGCACGCCGGGGCCGTAGTGGCGGGCGATCGGATTGGCCGGCGACGCCCAAGCAAGCAGCTCGGCCACCGTGGTGGTGGGCGCCACCGGCAGGAGGAAGCGGCAGCCAGGCCGCCGCCGCGCCAGCCGGTCGGCGGTTTCCAGCAGGAAGGGAACGCCCACCTGCAACTTGGCCCGCTTGGAGCCGGGCAGCAGCGCCACCCAGTCCCCGGCCGGCAGGGGGTCCTCATTGCGGGCCGATTCCTGCAGATCGGCCATCAGATCGCCCACCTGCACGGCCCGACCGCGCCAGCGCTTGGCCAGCCGGCCGGCCGCCTCGGGGCCCATCAGCGCCAGCCGGTCGTTCCAGCGGGGCCAGCGGGCCACCCATTCGGCGTAGGTGAGGTGGCGATAGCCGAGGCGGGCTGAGAGCAGCACCGTCCAGAACTGGTCGCCGCCCAGGAACACCACCACCCCGCGCCGGGGCCAAGCGCCATGGCGGCGGGGGCGCAGCAGCAGGGCCCAGAAGCGGCGGGCCGGCAGCACCCGCTCGAACAGTCCCCAGCCGCTGGCGACCGAGGCCTCCCTCCCCGTGGCGTTGGGGCAGGGCACCAACACC
>JBILEP010000382.1:0-2523 GCA_044352045.1 Cyanobium sp.
AGCCTCGTCGGTGAGGGCGCCATCGGTCGGGTCAATCACATCACCTTCGACCTCAGCGAGGGTGACCCCCAGCTCCGTTACGTCGAAGGCCAGAGCATCGGCATCATCCCCGAGGGCAACGACGCCAACGGCAAGCCCCACAAACTCCGCCTCTACTCGATCGCCAGCACCCGCCACGGCGACAACCTGGAGGGCAGCACCGTCTCCCTCTGCGTGCGCCAGCTTCAGTACGAGAAGGACGGCGAGATGATCAACGGCGTCTGCTCCACCTACCTCTGCGACATCGCCCCGGGCTCCAAGGTGAAGATCACCGGTCCGGTGGGCAAGGAGATGCTGCTTCCCCCCGACGAGGACGCCACGGTGATCATGCTGGCCACCGGCACTGGCATTGCGCCGATGCGCACCTATCTGCGCCGCATGTTCGAGCCCGCTGAGCGGGCCAAAAACCCCGACTACCAGTTCCGCGGCCTGGCCTGGCTGTTCATGGGCGCCCCCAAAACCCCGAACCTCCTCTACGACGACGACTTCCGTCGCTACGAGCGCGAGTACCCGGACAACTTCCGCTACACCACGGCGATCAGCCGGGAGCAGGAGAACGCCAAGGGCGGCCGCATGTACATCCAGGATCGGGTGCTGGAGCACGCCGATGAGATCTTCGGCCTGATCGAGAACTCCAAGACCCACGTCTACATGTGCGGTCTGCGGGGCATGGAGCCGGGCATCGACGAAGCGATGACCGCCGCCGCCGCCGCCAAGGGGCTGGACTGGGCCACCCTGCGCCCGCAGCTCAAGAAGGCCGAGCGCTGGCACGTCGAGACCTACTGAAACCGGGGTCGGGGGGTCCGCAATCCCTCACACGTTCCCCAGTGGTGGGGTTGGAGGCGGCGCGGCCCAGCCGCCTCCGTTAAACCAGGGGTATCCACGTCCGCCGCCGCATGACCACGATCCTCACGAACCCCCTGCGGGTGGGGCTTCGTCAGGAGCGGGTGATCCCGCCCCAGTGCCTGGTGATCTTCGGGGCCAGCGGCGATCTCACCCACCGCAAATTGGTTCCGGCGCTCTTTGAGCTGTTCCGGCAGCGGCGGTTGCCGAGCGAATTCTCGATCCTGGGCTGCGCCCGCCGCCCCTGGAGCGATGAGGAGTTCCGCCAGAAGATGGCCGAGGCCCTCAGCGCCGAGGTGAGCGAGCATCCCAGCGCCTGGGAGCAGTTCAGCCAGGGCCTCTTCTACGAGCCGGTCGACCTGCAGCAGACCGAGCAGGTGGTGCGCCTCGGCCAGCGCCTCGATGGGCTCGATCGGATGCGGGCCACCCGGGGCAACCGCACCTTCTACCTCTCGGTTTCGCCGGAGTTCTACGGCAGCGGTTGCCGGGCCCTGGCCGCCGCGGGGCTGCTGGCGGACGCGGAGCGCAGCCGCGTGGTGATCGAAAAACCCTTCGGCCGCGATTACGGCAGCGCCCAGGCCTTGAACCGGGTGGTCCAGACCTGCGCCAAGGAAAGCCAGGTGTTCCGCATCGACCACTACCTGGGCAAGGAGACGGTTCAGAACATCCTGGTGCTGCGCTTCGCCAACACCATCTTCGAGCCGATCTGGAACCGCAATTACATCGCCAACGTCCAGATCACCGCTGCTGAGACCGTGGGGGTGGAGGAGCGGGCCGGCTACTACGAGAGCTCCGGCGCCCTGCGCGACATGGTGCAGAACCACCTCACCCAGATCCTGGCGCTCACGGCGATGGAACCGCCGGGGCGCTTCGACCCCGAGGCGATCCGCAACGAGAAGGCCAAGGTGCTGCAGGCGGCCCACCTCGCCACGGAGAACGAGCCTTGGCACTGCTGTGTGCGCGGCCAGTACGGCGCCGGCGGCACGGCCGCCCAGCCGTTGCTCGGCTATCGCCAGGAGCCCGGCGTGAATGCGAACAGCACCACGGAAACCTATGTGGCCATGAAGCTGTTCATCAACAACTGGCGCTGGCAGGGGGTGCCCTTCTACCTGCGCACCGGCAAGCGACTGCCGAAGCGCATCAGCGAGGTGGTGCTCACCTTCCGGGAGGCACCGGTGCACCTGTTTGACGCCGCCGGCGGCTCCCCCACCCCCAACCAGCTGATCCTGCGCATCCAACCGGATGAGGGTGCCGAGATCCGCTTTGAGGTGAAGGCCCCGGGCTCGGGCATGCGCAGCCGCCCGGTGGACATGGGCTTCTCCTACGACGACTCCTTCGGCGAACCCTCCGACGAGGGCTACGTGCGCCTGCTGGCGGACGCGATGCTGGGCGATCCCACCCTCTTCACCCGCAGCGATGAGGTGGAAGCGGCCTGGCGCCTGTACACGCCCCTGCTCGAACTGATCGAGGAGGCCCCCTGGCAATTGCCGGTCCATCCCTACGAAGCCCGCACCTGGGGGCCCGCCGCCGCCGACAACCTTCTGGCCGAAGACAACCTGCTCTGGCGTCGACCCTGATCCGCCCGCCCCTCCCACTCCGCCCCCTCCTGCCGCCTCGCCGCCATGCCCGCCCAGCTCACCC
>JBILEP010000383.1:0-2515 GCA_044352045.1 Cyanobium sp.
GGCAGCTCCATCGGCAGACGGCGGCAGCGGCTGTAGAGGGGATCGCCCACGATCGGATGGCCCGTATGGGCGCTGTGGACGCGGATCTGGTGGGTGCGGCCGGTGTCGAGCTTGAAGCGCAGCAGGGCGTAATCGCCGAGGCGCTCCAACAGCTGCCAGTGGGTGCAGGCGTGGCGGCCGCTGGCGTCGCTGACGACGGCGTACTTCTTGCGGTCCGCCGGATGGCGGCCGATGGCGCCCACGATCGTGCCGGCATCGCCGGCGGGCTGGCCGTGCACGAGGGCGAGGTATTCACGGCTGGCGATGCGCTTCTGGATCTGGATCTGCAGCTTCACCAGGGCCTCCTGGCTCTTGGCCACCACCAGGCAGCCGCTGGTGTCCTTGTCGAGGCGGTGGACGATGCCGGGCCGCAGCTCGCCGCCGATGCCGGGCAGGTCGGGGCAGTGGTGCAGCAGGCCGTTCACCAGGGTGCCGTCCTTGTTGCCCGGGGCGGGGTGCACGGTGAGGCCGGCGGGCTTGTTGAGCACGATCAGGTGGGAATCCTCGTAGAGCACATCGAGGGGGATCGCCTGGGGCAGCAGGTAGGGCAGCGGTTCGGGCGGCGGCATCCACAGCTCCACCGTGTCGCCCTGGCGCAGGGGCGTCTTGGCCCGGCCCGTGACGCCGTTGACCCGCACGCAGCCGGCCTCGATGAACTTCTGGAGGCGGGCGCGGCTCTGCTCCGGCCGCTGACTCACCAGCCAGCGGTCGAGCCGCATCGGCAGCGGCTTCGGGTAGGTGAGCGTGAGCCGCTCGCCTTCGCCTGTGCCGAATTCGAGCGTCATTCCGGCATCCGCCTGCCCGGGGTTCCTTCCATCGTGACGTGGGGGAGGGCCACCTCGGGGTCAACGAACGCCGAGCAGGCGGGACAGCCAGAAGCCGCCTTCCCCGCCGACGATCAGGGTGGTCGGCACCTTGGCGCCGTTCTGCGCCCAGAGCCGGAATTTCTCCAGCTCGGCCACCTCCCGGGCCCCCGCCACCCGCAGGCTCTCCGCCTTGAGGCGGTTCGCCTCCGCCTGGCCGCGGGCCTCTTCGATCACGCCGAGCGCTTCGTTCTTTTTGGCGGTGGCTTTGTAGGTGGCGGCCAGGGCCTCCTGTTCCGCCACCTGCTTGGTTTCGATCGCATCCGCCACCTTCTGGCTTGGCGACATGTTCACCACATCGATGCCGACCACCTCCACCGGATAGGGGCGCAGGCTGGCCTTGATCGTGCTCTGCCAATCCGCCTTGAGACGGACGCGATTGCCGATCGCCCCATCCAGGGTTCGGGTGGAACTCACCGTTTTGAAGCTCTCTTCCACCTTCGGATCCACGATCCTCGCTGTGATCGCCTCCAGGGAACCGAATTCGCGGCGCACCTGCGGTACGCGGCCGGGGGGAATGCGCCACTGCACAGCCAGCTTGGCGTTCAGATCCTGGATGTTGGAGGTGGCGGCCGCCACCTGGCGCTGAAAGCTCTGCACGGTGACATCCATGCAATCGAGGTGATCCACCAACGGGATCACCACATTCAGGCCCGGCAGGACCGCCTGATCCTGCACCTGGCCGAGACGCAGCCGCGCGCAGGTGCTGCCCTCCGGGATGATGCGCAACGGGTTCAGGATGAGCACCGCCACCGCCAGACCGATGGGAACGAGAAAGCGACCCGGACTGTCGGTCAGCCAGGCATTGGGGTGGCGCGGGACAAACGGTTGACGGCTGTTGGGGAACACCATGGGGCTGGCCTGGGGCGAGCGGTGGCGCGGACTCCTTGAGGTGGTTTCGCCGGCGGCCGGTTGATTCAGGGGGTTCTGAACGTCACCGCTGCCGATCCGTTCCAGCCTGGCCGATGAGCAGATCCAACCGACGCTTGGCTGCGGCGTCAGGCTGGCCACCCCGCTGCAGCAGCACAACGCCATCCTCCACGCGCCGCACGGCGTAGCGACCTTCCAGCTCGGCGAGTTTCTTCAGGCTGGCGCGCCAATCGCGGCGCTCCTTGGGGAAGGCCACCGCGTAGCGCCGCATCCAGTCCAGATCCACCACGATCCAGTCCACCGGTCGCACCTGCCCGGCCCGGTCCTGGTAGGCCAGGTGGTGGGGGAAGCGCACCAGCAGCGGCCGCTGCGCCAGGGGGGGAATCAGGGGGGTGGAGGCGGCCACGCTCGCCATGGCCGGCAGCTCCGCCAACACGGAGCGGGCTTGGCGCCCGTGCTGCCACTGGCGCAGGGGCGAGCTGTACACCCACGGCCGGACGCTGTCGGGGATCAACCAGGAGAGGCTGCGGTTCGGGTTGCCGGTGAGCGTGAACAGCAGCGAGAGGGCCAGGCAGCCCGCCCAGAGCCGTCGCACTCGCCGCCGCTGCCAGAGGCCAGCGTGGCGCTGCCACCAAAGGATCGCGCCGGCGAACAGCCCGGGCACCACCAGCAGGGTGTAGCGAATGTGGATCGAGAGGGGGTTGTTGGACCCCTGGGCCAGCAGCAGCCCCAGCAGGGGTAGG
>JBILEP010000384.1:0-2514 GCA_044352045.1 Cyanobium sp.
CGGCCCTCGACGCCCGCCAGGGCCCTGGCGGCCCGATTGGTCACAATGTCGCCCCGCAGGCCATCCACGTCCAGTTCGCCGCAGATCGCCGAGATGCGCAGGCGCAGCTCGTCATCGATCACCACCTGGCCCAGCCGCCGCTGCGCCTCCACCACCCGCGCCTGCAGCGCCTCCTGCTGGGCCTGCACCGCGGCGCTGAAGGTTTCGGGGTCGTCGTCGAAGGCGGTGCGCTGATCCACCACCCGCACCCGCAGCTCCGGATCGCGCACGGTGCGCACCTCCACGCTCATGCCGAAACGATCCAGCAGCTGGGGCCGCAGCTCCCCCTCCTCCGGGTTGCCCGAGCCGATCAGCACGAAGCGGGCCGGATGGCGCACACTCACCCCCTCCCGCTCCACCGTGTTCCAGCCGGAGGCGGCGGAATCCAGCAGCACGTCCACCAGGTGGTCGTCGAGCAGGTTCACCTCATCCACGTAGAGCAGGCCGCGGTTGGCCTTGGCCAGCAGGCCGGGCTCAAACGCCCGCACCCCCTCGCTGAGCGCCTTCTCGATGTCGATCGTGCCGCAGAGACGATCCTCGGTGGCCCCCAGGGGCAGGTCGACCATCGGCACCTGGCGGGATTCCAGCGGCAGGGTCTCGCCCCGCTCCAGCCGCTCGCGCACCTCGCTGCTCTGCAGGTCGGGATCCTCCGGCGAGCTGTTGTACGGATCGCCCGCCACCACGTCGATCGCCGGCAGCAGATCGGCGAGGGCACGGATCGTGGTGCTCTTGCCGGTGCCCCGGTCGCCCATGATCATCACGCCGCCGATGCGCGGATCGATCACATTGAGCAGCAGGGCCAGCTTCATCTCCTCCTGGCCCACGATGGCGGTGAAGGGGAAGACCCTGCGCTTCCTGGTCTGGCTCACGGACGGGCGGCTGGCGGTGCCCCGGATTGTTTCACAGCCGCCTCCGCCGCAGCGATCGTGCCCGCCGGCAGCAGGGAGAGCACCTGGGGCGGGGTGGCATCGGCCGGATAGATCAGGCGCACCCCCACGCTGCGCCGCTCCCCCGGGGCCAGGGTCACCCGGCCCAGCACCGGGCCCTGCTGGCCGTTGCGCAGCACCAGATGGAATCCCTGCCGGCCCTCCGGACGGCCGCCCGGCAGCGGGCCATCCAGGCCGCTCACCTCCACCGTGCCGCGGAACATCACCGCCCGCGCCGGGCTGGGCAGAAAGGCCAGACCGCCCCGCAGCCGATCCTGCTTGAGCGGCGATTCCAGAGCCAGCTCCAGCGCCAGCGGCGAGCGGCTGTCGTTGCGCAGCGGAATCGTGAGGTCGTATTCCACGCCGTAGTTGCCATGGGCCGCCCAGGCGGTGCCGGGGTAGGCGCGGCCCAGCTCCGCGGTCTGCACCTGGCCGCTGCCGAGGGTGCCCCGCTCCAGGGAGGCGATCGGCCAGGAGAGCGGCGCCCGGCTGGCCGAGAGGGTGGAAGCGCCGGGATCGCTGAGGCGACCGCGCCAGACACTGCCGCGCTGCACCCCGCTGACGCGCGAATAGATCATCGGCCCGCTGGCGCCGCGGGGGGTGGGCTCGTGCTCCTTCGGGCTGAGGCCGCCGGCCAGCAACTGGGCCCACAGGGCCGGATCCGGCGGGGCATCGCCCGGGCCGAAGCCGGCCAGGGTGGCCACATCCACCGGGCCATCGGCGTTGAGCCGCAGCTGCAGGTTGCGGCCGTTGAGCAGGGGATCGAGACCCCGCACGGGCAGGGGCAGCACCAGCAGGGGGGTGAGCTGGCCGGGGGGCAGGGTCCAGCCCTCCGGCAGCAGGGGGGAGCGCTCGCGCCGCAGCAGCTCGGTGGCCACCCGGCTGCCCGGACCCGACCAGATCGGGGTGCTGCCCTGGGCCAGCAGCGGCGGCAGGGGCAGGAACGGCGCCGCCGGCTCCCGCCCATCCAGCGACTGGGACAGGGCGGTGGAGCCGGCCCGCAGGCGCAGCCGCACCGGCTGCGAACCCCGCGGCGCCGCCACCACCGCCAGCCAGAGGGTGGAATCGGGACTTCCCTTTCGGCCCGCATAGACGTGGTGGCTGAACAGACTGAACGGGCCCTGCTGGGGGTCGTTCAGATGGGCGGCGGGCACCGCCAGCGGCCGGCCGTCGAAGCCACGGGCCGGATCGAAGCTGGAGAAGAGGATGCCCGGGGCGCCGATCAGCTCCGGGTTGTTGTCGTTCAGCATCGGCTCGCTGTCGAGGCCGCCGGGCAGGGGCCAGACCGCCTGGGGGCGCAGCAGCGGCGCCGCGGGGATGGGGGCCGCCAGGGCAACGGCCGGCAGCAGGGCGGCCAGCAGGCCCCAGGGGGTGAGCGGCTTCATCGGCGACCCACCAGGGTGGGGGCGGCGGCCCCGGCCATGGCGCGGATCAGCTCCGCCGAGCGGGGGTCGTTGAACGGACCCTTGACCATGAAGGCCGCCACCGCCCGCTGGCCGTTGGGCAGCTGGACCAGGGCGGCGTCGGAGTAGGCGATGCCGATGTCACC
>JBILEP010000386.1:0-2513 GCA_044352045.1 Cyanobium sp.
ACGCGGGTGTTCCGCCAGCCGCGGCTGGTGATGGGCAACCTGGCGGCCCTGGCGGCCCATGTGGAGCGGCGGCGGGCTGCCGGGGCGGTGGTGGCGCCGGGGCGACGCTGGGAGATGCCGGCAGTGCTGATGGCCCGCGCTGCCGATGAGCCGTGGGTGGAGGAGGGGGAGGCGTTCTGGCGGACGCTCACCTACGTGGAGGACTCCCGCAGCGTGGATGTGCTGGAAAGCCCCCAGCAGGCGCGGGAGGTGGGCGGCGCCGTGGGCACGTTCCACGCCCTGATCCACGACCTGCCGGTGGCGGCGCTGGCGGACACCCTGGAGGGCTTCCACGTGACGCCCCGCTACCTGGCGCAGTACCGCCAGGCCCTGGCGGTCTATGGCGGGGCGGTGAGCCCGGAGCTGGCCTGGGCCCAGGCGTTCGTGGCGGAACGGGAGGCCCTGGCGCCGCTGCTGGAGGACGCCCTGGCGCGGGGGGAGCTGCGGCTGCGGCCGATCCACGGCGACCCGAAGGTGAACAACGTGCTGCTCGACGCCGCCAGCGGCGCGGCGATCGGCCTGGTGGATCTGGATACGGTGAAGCCCGGCCTGGTGCAGTGGGACATCGGCGATGCCTTGCGCTCCGCCTGCAACCCGCTGGGGGAGGAAACCGGCGACTGGCGATCGGTGCGCTTCGATCCGCAGCTGGCGGAGGCCTGGCTGGCGGGCTACCTGGAGCCGGCGCGCGGCTTCCTGGAGGACGCGGATTTCGCCACGATCGTGCCGGCGATCCGGCTGCTCGCCTTCGAGCTGGGGCTGCGCTTCCTGGCCGACCACCTGGCCGGCGACGTGTACTTCCGCACCGAGCGGCCGGGCCAGAACCTGGCCCGCGCCCTGGTGCAGCTGCGGCTGTGCGAGAGCGTGGAGGCGCAGACCGAGGAGCTGGAGGCGATCGTGGCGCGGCTGCGGGGGGTCGGGGCATGAACGGCGCGGGCGAGAGCTTCCGGCTGGTGCCCTTCGGTGGCTCGGAGGCCCCCGCCGCCGCGGACGGACTGGCCGTGGAGGGCCGGATCGCCCGCCAGGGCGAGCGCCTGCAGGTGGAGTACCGAGTCAGCGACCCTGCCGCCAGCCTGCGCATCCCGCCACCGGCGCCCGCCCCCCGCCGCCGCGACGAGCTCTGGCAGACCACCTGCCTGGAGCTGTTCCTGGCGTTGCCGGGGCAGGAGGCCTACCGGGAATTCAACCTCTCCCCCAGCGGCGACTGGGCCGTGTACCTGCTCGACGGTTACCGACGCGGCCTGCGGGCCGACCCCGCCCGGACTGCCCTGCCCTTCACACGCCACGACGAGGCCGGCGTGCTGCGGCTTTCCCTGGCCACTACCCTCCCCCCTGAGCTCGCGGCGGCCCCACAGCTGGAGGCGGCGATCACGGCGGTGTTGCAGCACCAGGACGGCCGTTGCGACTACTGGGCGCTGCGGCACCCAGGGCCGGAGGCCGACTTCCACCGGCGGGAGGGGTTTGGGTTGCGGATATGAGGGGGATGTGGGTGTCAGAGATGATCAGCATCGCCACTCCATTCGGGGTCAGGAACAGCCGCCACGGCGGGCCCCTGCACGAGCCAGAGACCCACAAGCCAAGACCACCACCCCAGAACCACAAGTCGCCTGATATGACGAGAAAAGACCGTTTTCTAATTCATCTCGTCGGATCTGGCGATTCATGATGTGGCTCCTGTTTTGACGTTTTGCTGAAGATCAAGGCGGTGGCTGGCCTGAATCTCGCGATAGCGATCCTCTGGCACCCCGGCTTCAGCCGCGTAGCGCGGCCAATCGCGAACGGCCGCGATGACCTCCTCGGCGATGGCTTCGGCTCGGCCGCGCTTCAGCTGGGCGGAGCGGCCCGCGGCCAGGAGGTCGGCCCGGGTGAACTGATCCCGCTTGCCGTTCACGGTCATCTGATGGGTGGCCGTCCAGTCGCCAGCAGGATTGAAACTCCAGGTGATGTCGAAGGCAGGTGAAAGCGACCATTGGCCAGTGCGATCCATCAGAAAGGCAATGTTTTTGACGTGATCATCCTGATTGCGGGCCACGAGATTAAACACCATGCGCCGGTACTGCTCTTCGAGATCGCGCATCGGTAACTGGAGTTGGCGCATCACAAGAAAAGCCTGTTCGTAGCTGTAGCTGCCTGGTTCGTTGTAATCGAAGTGGGCCAGGGCTCCGAGCGACTGCATGTGCAGCTTGTTGCCGGCGTCATCGCGATCGAAGCGTCGTGTCATGAAATGGCTGCGGCCGTTCTCCTCCAGCAAACGGCAGTCGCTCATGGTGATCTTCCCAGCCCGGGCCATTCGGCTGTAGGCGAGTTCAATCAAGCCATAGCCGTGGGGGTCTTCAAGTTCCTTGTCCTTGTTGCCGCTCACGCCATCGAACTTCAGCAACCAGTGGCTGAATCCCGCCGGAGCCTCCAGCTGGCCGGAGCGCACCTCACCAGTGCTGGGGTTCCAGGCGATCAACGCCTTGGCCCTGGCGCCCCCG
>JBILEP010000385.1:0-2513 GCA_044352045.1 Cyanobium sp.
CGGCGCTGCGCACAAAATCGGCCGCCTCGGCGGTGGTGATGTGCTCCAGCACCACCTTCAGCCCCGGGTGCCGCGCCAGCAGCGGCGCCAGGTGGCGCTCGATGAACACCGCCTCCCGGTCGAACACATCCACCTCCGGGTCGGTCACCTCCCCGTGGATCAGCAGCGGCAGGCCGATGCGCTCCAGCCGCTCGAACACCGCATCCAGCCGGCGGATGTCACTCACCCCGGCGGCGGAATTGGTGGTGGCATGGGCGGGATACAGCTTGCAGGCCGTGAACACCCCCTCCGCCTGGCCGCGCTCCAGCTCCGCCGGGTCGCTGTCGTCGGTGAGGTAAGCGGTCATCAGCGGTGTGAAGGCCGGCGGGGGCTCTTGGGGGCCGGCGGCCACCGCCGCCAGGATCCGCTCCCGGTAGGCCCGGGCCGCCGCCACGGTGGTGACCGGTGGGCTGAGATTCGGCATCACGATCGCCCGGGCGAACTGCCGCGCCGTGGCCGGCGCCACCGCCTGCAGCATCGCCCCGTCGCGCAGGTGCACGTGCCAGTCGTCAGGACGGCGAAGCGTCAGGCGGGTGGGGGAAGGCATTGCTCAGATCATCGCGCCCGACCAATGGCCCACCAGCGCCGTGAGGCCCATGGCCAACGCTCCCCAGAACAGCATCCGCAGGCTGGCCCTCAGGATCGGCGCTCCGCCCGCCCAGGCCGCCGCGCCCCCCAGCAGCGTGAGGGCCACCAGGGCGCTCACCGTGGTGACGGCCCCCAGCTCGCCGCGCGGACTCAACAGGATCGCCGCCAGGGGCACCAGAGCCCCCACCACAAAACTGCCCGCCGAGGCCAGGGCCGCCTGCACCGGCCGGGCCCGCAGCACCTCGCTCAGGCCCAGCTCGTCGCGCGCATGGGCGCCCAGGGCGTCATGCATCGTCATCGCCTCGGCCACCTGGCGGGCCAGCCCATGGCTCAAGCCCCGCCCCACATAGATGCCGATCAGCTCCGCCAGCTCACCAGCCGGGTCCTCCACCAGCTCTTGCCGCTCCCGCGCCAGATCCGCCCGCTCCGTATCCGCCTGCGATTGCACCGACACGAATTCACCCGCCGCCATCGACATCGCCCCGGCCACGCTGGCGGCGATCGCCGCCAACAGGATCGCGTCCCGCGTCGTGCCCGCCGCCGCGATGCCCACCACCAGGCTGGCCACCGAGATCGTGCCGTCGTTCGCCCCCAGCACCGCCGCCCGCAGCCAGCCGATGCGATCGGTGTTGTGGCCCTCCTGGTGGCGCCGGTGCATGGCTGGCCTTCCTGTCCAGTGGTCGCTGCCAGTCTGCCGCCAATCGTTGCGCTCAGCGCCCGCGCCGCCAGCCCAGCAGGAACACCAGCGCCATCGCCAGGTACCCCAACGCCCATTCCCGGCCGCTGCCCCAGCCCGGCTGCAGCACCGTATCGGCCAGGGTGAAACGCCAGGCGTGCATCAGGCCCACCCAGGAGAGGGCCGCCGCGGCCAGGGCGGTGCCGGCGGCGGCCAGCAGGCGCCGCTCGATCACATACACGAGCATCGCCGCCAGCAGCATGGCGGCGATGATCTGCCCCTGCTCCAGGGCGAAGGCGCCGGCGGCCCAGACATCCGCCTGCTGCAACGGCAGCAGCAGCTGGGGGCCGAAAGGCCGCTCGGGGGTGCCGGAACCCCCGGCCCGCAGCCCCGCCTTGAGCAGCAGCGACCCCCAGCCCGCCAGGCCCGGCAGCAACCCCAGCGCCACCGCCGGCGCCTGCCGTGCCGGCGTGGCCTGGAACGCCTGCGCCGCCATCACCAAAGCGATGTACAACACGATCGCCATCCCCGCCTCGATCGGCACCAACAGGCCCACCACGGCGAACAGGCCCAGCAGGCAGCCCAGGCCCATCACCAGCCCGTTCAGCCACGAATAACCAATCCGAGCGCCCATGCCCTTCCAGCCAGGATGGCCGATGTAGAGGCTGGTGGGGAAGCAGGAGCCGAGCAGCGCCGCGGCGGCGGAACCCAGCCCGTTGATCAGCAGCGACTGCCGCAGCGGATACTCATCGCCAGCGGCGGCGGCGCTCTCCAGATTCTGCAGGGAGCCCAGCACGTTAAACAGCCCCATCGGGATCGTCACCCCCAGCCAGGGCAGCAGCTGGGCCCGCCCGGCCCAGAGATCCGCCAGCTGCAGGCTCGGCCCATGCAGCCCCACCTGGGCCAGCGCCGCCCGCCAGGCGGTCGGATCCACGGTGAGCCGGCCCGTGGCCCACGACAGCCCCACCCCCACCAGCACCGCCAGCAGCCCACCCGGCAGGGGCAGGCGCACCTCGCCGAAATAGGCCAGCAGGATCACCGCCAGCACCGCCAAGCCCACCACCGGCACGGCATAGGTGCGCAGCAGGAAGCCCAGGCCGATGTAGCCCAGGGCGATGCCCGCCAGGGTGGCCAGCAGGGCCGCCCGCGGCAGCCAGCGCCGCAGCGCCCCGGCCACGAAGGCGCCCGCCATCTCGATCAACCCCGACCC
>JBILEP010000387.1:0-2509 GCA_044352045.1 Cyanobium sp.
ATTTCGGCCAGGGCGACGCCGGCGCGGTTGTAATCCACCAGCGAATGGGTGGAGCCGGAGAGGCGGTCGCTGCCGGCGTGCACGAGCTTGCCGGCGTCCTCCTCCATGTGCAGGCGCTCGATGCCCACCCGCTTCAGATAGGTGTCTTTCCCCTTCTCGGCCACCTCCACCTCGATCCAGCCGTCTTCGGCGATCGGTTCGTCGTACTGGGAGATCTGGTAGTTCTTGGGCAGGTCGGGATAGAAATACTGTTTGCGGTCGAACTTGCTGTGGGGCGCGATGTGGAGATTCAGGGCCAGCGCCGCCTTGACCGCATATTCCAGCACCTTCTGATTGAGCACCGGCAGGGTGCCGGGCAGCCCGCACACCACCGGATCGATGTGGGTGTTGGGGTCATCGCCGAAGGCGGTGGAGGCGCTGGTGAAGATCTTGCTGGCGGTGCCCAGCTGCACGTGGATCTCCAGGCCGATCACCGCTTCCCAGGCGCCCGGCTCAGCACCGCTCGCCACCGTTGTCGCGGTAGTGGCCACCGTTGTCGCTTGGGTTGCCGTCATCTGCCCTGGGCCGCCGTCATGCCTGGGAGAATCCTATGGAGCGGCAGGGCCAGCCCACCCGCCCCGTGGGAAAGTCGGATCGGCTGGAGCGGAGACCGATGGGCTGGCTCGAGGCTCTGAACAGCTTCCTGTGGGGTCTGTCGGCGGACTGGATCAGCCTGGTGGGCCTGTTCCTGAGCCTGGGGTTGCAGTTTCAACCGCTGCGGCGGCTTCCCTGGGCCTGCGGCCAGCTCTGGCGCTCCCTGCTGGATCGCCGGGCGGAGCCGGGGGAGATCGGCAGCGCCGCCGCGCTGATGACCGCCCTGGGGGGCACCCTCGGCGTCGGCCACCTCACGGGCATGGCGATCAGCCTGGGGGTGGGTGGCCCCGGCGTGGTGCCCTGGATGTGGCTCGTGGGCCTGGTGGGACTGGCCACCAAAACCAGCGAGGTGTTCCTGGCGGTGCGCTTCCGCCAGCGCGATGGCCGCGGCGCGGTGGTCGGCGGGCCGATGGAGGCGATCCGCCATGGCCTGGGCCCGAACTGGAACTGGCTGGCGATGGTCTACGCCGGGCTCGGCACGGTGGCGGTGTTCGGGCTGGGCAACGGCGTGCAGGCCCAGCAGCTGGCCCTCGGCCTGCACGAGCTGAGCGGTCTGCCGCCGCTGCTGATCGGCTTCGGGGCGGCGGCCCTCACCGGGATCACCCTCGCCGGCGGGCTGCCCAGGATCAGCCGGGTGGCGATGTTGCTGGTGCCCCTGATGACCGGGGGCTACCTCCTGGCGGTCGGGGGTCTGTTGTTGCCGCACGCCGGCCTGCTGCCCGGGGTGGTGGCACGGATGGTGCACGCAGCCTTCCAGCCGGAGGCCCTCACGGGCGGCGCCCTGGCGCTGACGGTGCGGACGGCGGTGCGCGGCGTGGTGTTCGCCAACGAGGCGGGCCTGGGGACCTCCGCGATCGCCCATGCGCCGGCCAGCCCCGCCGATCCGGTGCGCCAGGGGGCGATCGCCAGCCTGGCCAACCTGGTGAGCCTGCTGGTGTGCAGCGCCACCGCCCTGCTGCTGCTGGCGAGCGGCGTGATGGAGCCCGGCGCCCTCGCGGCCCCTGGGATGGGCGGTGGCCACCTCCCCTGGGATCTGCTCGGCCGCGGCGGGGAGGGGGTGCGGCTGCTGCGGGAGGCCTTCGCTTGGGGCTCCGCCGGCAGCGTCTGGATCGTCGACCTCTGCCTGGCGGCCTTCGCCTTCTCCACCCTGGTGGTGTTCGGCTACTACGGCGAGCGCTGCCTCACCTTTCTGACGGGTGGGCGGGGCGGGCGCCCCTTCCGGCTGGTGTGGATCGCCGTGCTCGCCCTGGCGTCCAGCCAGAGCCTGCCGGGGCTATGGGGGATCGCCGACAGCCTGGACGCGCTGCTGGCCCTGCCCAACCTGCTCGCCCTGGTGCTGCTCTCCAGCCTGGTGTTCCGGACTCGGGCGGATCCCTAGGGTGACCGGACCGGCCGGCGCGTGAGGACGATGACCCCGATCCCGCTGCCGATCCCGCTGCCCTTCCCGCTGCTGATCAGCCTCACGGCGCTCACGTTCCTGGGCACGTTGGTGTTCAGCCGGCTGGCGATCCAGCTGCGCCTGCCCGCCGTGCTCGGGGTGCTGGCGCTCGGGCTGCTGCTCCACCACAACCAGCGGCTGCTTTCGCTGGAGCAGGTGGAGAACCTGCATGTGGTGAGCCTGGCGATGCTGCTGTTCTGCTCCGGGCTGAACGCCGAGCTCGATCACCTGCGCGGCTTCCTGCGTTATGGGGTGCTGCTGGCGCTGGGGGGGGTGCTGCTCACCACCCTCGTGTTCGGCGGCCTGCTCTGGGGCCTCTACGCCAGCCTGGCCGCGTTCTGGCCGGGGCTGGGGATCGGGGCGCTGCCCATTCCGGTGGCGCTGATGGCGGCCGCCTGCCTCTCCTGCACCGACGCCATGGCCAGCCTGGAGGTGCTG
>JBILEP010000388.1:0-2507 GCA_044352045.1 Cyanobium sp.
TGGGGCAGGGTGGCCTTGATCAGCTCCTCGCCGCCGTCCTCGCTCACCCGCTTCTTCTCCAGGTAGGCCCCGAAGCGGCCGATGCGCACCACACAGGGCAGACCCTCGAGCTCCACGGTGCGGGAAACGCCGGGATCGATGTCGCCCTCCCGCTGCTGCACCTGGGTTTCCAGGCCCTGCTCCCCCTTGTAGAAGCCCTCCAGATAGGGCAGCCAGG
Source organism: Cyanobium sp. (assembly GCA_044352045.1). Taxonomy (GTDB): domain Bacteria; phylum Cyanobacteriota; class Cyanobacteriia; order PCC-6307; family Cyanobiaceae; genus Cyanobium. The sequence goes on from JBILEP010000388.1 coordinate 218, forward strand.
ACACCCGACCGGTGGCGATCTCATCGAGGGTGGTCTCCATCCGCGCCGTGAAGCTGGTGTCCACCAGATCGGGGAAGTGCTCCTCCAGCAGGGCGGTGACGGCGAAGGCGGTGAAGGTGGGGATCAGGGAATTGTTCTGCAGGCTGGCGTACCCCCGGTCGGCGATCGTGCCGATGATCGAGGCGTAGGTGGAGGGCCGACCGATCCCCTCCTTCTCCAGCATCTTCACCAGGGCGGCCTCGCTGTAGCGAGCCGGGGGCTGGGTCTGGTGACCGAGGGCCTCCACGCCACGGCAGGCGGGCCCATCCCCCACCGCCAGGGCGGGCAGCAGCACCTCCTGCCCCTCCAGGGCGGCGTCGGGATCGTCGCTGCCCTCCACGTAGGCGCGGAAGAAGCCGGGGAAATCGATGCGCTTGCCGCTGGCGCGGAACAGGGCGGGGCCGGCGGCATCGGCGGCGGCGGCCTCCAGGTCGACCGCCAGCATGGTGAGCCGGGCTTCGGCCATCTGGCTGGCCACGGTGCGCTTCCAGATCAGCTCGTAGAGCGCCAGATCCCGCCCATCCAGGCCGGTGTCGGCGGGGGTGCGGAAGGCCTCGCCGGCGGGGCGGATCGCCTCGTGGGCCTCCTGGGCGTTGCGGGCCTTGGTGCTGAACTGCCGCGGGGCGGGGCTCAGGTACTCCTTCCCGTACTTCGTTTCCACGCACTGGCGGGCGGCGCGGATCGCCTGCTCGGAGAGATGCACCGAATCGGTGCGCATGTAGGTGATGAAGCCGCGCTCGTAGAGGGCCTGGGCGGTGCGCATCGTCTCCCGGGCCGAGAGGCGCAGCTTGCGGTTGGCCTCCTGCTGCAGGGTGCTGGTGGTGAAGGGCGGCACCGGTTTGCGCACGCTCGGCTTGGCCTCCACCTCCACCACCCGCCAGGGGCCGCTCTCCACCGCCGCCTGCAGCTGGCGGGCCTCCTCCTCCCCCAGCAGCCGGGCCTTGCTGCCCGCCTTGAGGGCACCGGTGTTCTCGTCGAAATCGGCCCCGCCGGCGACCCGCTCGCCGCGCACATGGCTGAGCTTGGCCTCAAAGCTGGCGCCCGCCTGCTCCAGCTTCGCCTTGAGGTCCCAGTAGGAGCCGCTGCGGAAGGCGCGTCGGGCCCGTTCGCGCTGCACCAGCAGCCGCACCGCCACCGACTGCACCCGGCCGGCGGAGAGCCCCCAGGCCACCTTCTTCCAGAGCAAGGGGGAGAGGGTGTAGCCCACGAGGCGATCGAGGATGCGGCGCGTCTCCTGGGCGTGCACCAGCTCCATGTCCAGCTCGCGGGTGTCGTCGAGGGCGCGCTGGATCGCTTCCTTGGTGATCTCGTGGAACACCATGCGCCGCACCGGCACCTTGGGATCGAGCAGCTCGCGCAGGTGCCAGCTGATGCTCTCCCCCTCCCGGTCCTCGTCCGTGGCCAGCAGCAGCCGGTCGGCGCCCTTGAGGGCGTCCTTGAGCTCCTTGACCGTCTTCTTCTTCTCCTTCGGCACCACGTAGAGGGGCTCGAAGTTGTTGGTGGTGTTGACGCCGAGGTTGGCCCACTTCTCCCCCTTGTGGGCCGCCGGGATCTCGCTGGCGTTGTTGGGCAGATCGCGCACATGCCCCATCGAGGCCTCCACCCGGTACTCCTTCGGCAGGAAGGCGCGGATGGTGCGGGCCTTGGTGGGGCTCTCGACGATCACCAATGTGTGGGCCACACGAGCAGGCTCGACGACGTGATCTTCTTTATCGCACCGGCGGCCCCCGCGGGGTGGAGGGGCCGGCGGCAGGAACCGGCCAAAGCCCGAAGACGGCCGCTACAGTCCCCGCACCGGACTGTGGTTCTGCCGTGGGAGAAGCGATCCTGACCGCTGTGCTGGGAGCCGTCACCGCCAGTCCCGCCTCGGTCGCCACCGACGCGATCGCCGCCGGCCTCAGCACCGGGGCCCTCAACCTGCAGCTCAACGCCGGGGCGATCGCCCCGGAACTGGCGGTTCTCCTGGCCCTGGCGGGCTGCCTGCTGGTGGATCTGGCGGGGGAGCGCACCGCTAGCCGCTGGGTGCCGCCGATCTGCTACGCCGGCCTGGGCGCCGCCCTGGTGCTGCTGGCGCTGCAGTGGAACGGATCGCTGGAAACCTCGTTCCTCGGCTCCTTCCTGGCCGACAACCTGGCGGTGGCCTTCCGCTCCGTCGTGGCGGCCTCCACCCTGATCACCCTGCTGCTGAGCTGGCGCTACGTGGAGCGCAGCGGCACGCCCCTCGGCGAATATGCGGCGATCTTGCTGGCCA
>JBILEP010000054.1:0-9369 GCA_044352045.1 Cyanobium sp.
TTGGGAGAAGGGGAACGACACGCGGAACAATCCGCAGGTTCAGGCGGCCGCCAGGGGCGCGTTCTCCACCAGCGACGGCGCCAGGCGCAGGCCCGTTTCGCCGCTCGGCGCCTCCAGCAACTCGGCGGCGCGGATCCGGGAGATCAACCGCGTGGTGGTGACCCGGGTGGTGCCGATCAGTTCGGCGATGCGCTCATGGGTGAGCCGGAAGGGCAGGTCGCACCAGGGGCCGCAACGGCGGCCCAGGCGCCGCACCAGCAACGCCAGCAGGGCGTGCAGCCGCTGCTCGGCGCTGCCCAGGTGGCGGATGCGCAGCAGTTGCAGCGTCCACTCATTCACCGGGTCGAAGCCGTGGCCTTCGCGGGGCTCCGCCTGGCTGCGGAAACACAGGGGCGTCAGCGCCTCCACGCACACCCCCTCGCTGCAGAGGCGGTCGGTGCGCAGCTGGTCGCCCGGCTGCAGGAAGGCCAGGGTCATCCCCTCGGTTTCCTCGCAGGGGCAGAACACCCGCGCCACCCCCTCCAGCACCTCCAGGCAAGTGGCGGTGGGCCGGGGCGTGGGGTCGAGCAGCACGCACTGGCCCGCGCTCAGGCGCACGGCGGCGGAGGTGGCATCGGGCGGGATCGGGAGGCTCATCGGTGGGGCGGGGCTGGCGGCGCGGCGCCGGGCGGCGGCGAAGCGTGCTTGTTGCGAATGACTCGCAACCTAAACACGATCCCCTCCCTTTTGCAAGCGATTCTCAATAGCAGAAGGCTGTTGCAAGCGGCCGCGCCCCGCCCGCGCCCTCAGGCCGGCTTCTCCAACGCGCAGCTCGGGCACAGGGCCCGCACATTCAGCACGCACTCCAGCAGCCGGAAGCCATGGCCCGCCGCCGCCGCCTCGCCCGCCGCCAGCACTGCCCCGTTCTCAAACTCCTCGGTGCGGCCGCAACGCACGCACACCAGATGGTGGTGCTCCCGGTGCGAGCCACCGGCCAGCTCGAAGCGCCGCCCCCCCTCCGGCAGCTCCAGCTCCTGCAGCAGCCCCATCGTGCTCAGCAGCCGCAGCGTCCGATACACCGTGGCCAGCGACACCCGCTCCTGGGCGTTCTGCAACCGCCGGTGCACCTCCTCGGCGCTCAGATGGGTGCCCTCGCCGATCCGCTCGAACAGGCTCAGCACCCGCTCCCGCTGGGGGGTGAGCCGCTGGCCCCGGTCATGCAGGCTCGTGCGTAACGCCCCCCCATCGGGAGCGGGTCCAGCGGCGCTGGAAGGGGGTGTCGCCACGGCACGGCCGAGGGGATCCAACGCTAGTTGGCCTTCGGGGCGGACGGCCAGCGGCGCGCCAGGCGCTGGTCGAGCTCCGCCAGGCCGGCCGCGAGCAGGTCGCCCGCGGTCACCAGCAGCCGGTAGCTGAGGGCCACCGCCAGCAGCGACGCCTCCGGGATCTGGGACGCCAACCGCAGCAGCAGCACCGTCTCGAACACCCCCAGGCCCCCGGGCGCCCCCGGCACCACCAGGCCGGCGGTCCAGGCCAGGCAGAAACCCGCCAGCCAGGTGCGCCAGTCGGTGGAGAGCTGCAGATCAAACGCCAGCACGCAGCAGGCGAAGCCGGCGAAGCGCAGCGCCACGAAGGCCAGTTCCGCGAGCAGCGGCGGCCAGGGCCAGCCGGGCACCGTGGCGGCCACGGACCCGCCGATCCCCTCCCGCTCCAGTTCCCGCTCCAGCCCCAGGGCCTTCGCCCGCTTGCGCTCCAGCCGCCCCAGCAGCGGGTTCAGCCAACGGGGCCGCAGCAGCGCCAGGGGAAGCACGCCCAGCAGCGCCAGACCGCTCTGCCAGCCGCCCAGGGCCATCAGCGCCAGCGCCGCGATCGCCGCCAGCAGGGGATCGAGCAGGGTGGCCAGCAGCGCCATCGGCGTGCTCACCAGGCCGGCGAGGGGCGATTCGGGCGGGCCGGCGCGCAGCACCTGCACCCGACTGGCCAGGTGCCAGAAGCCGCCGGGCAGGAACTTGCGCAGATTCGTGGCCATGTACAGGCTCACCAGCGCCTCCCAGCGGGGCCGCAGCCCCAGCCAGCGCAGCACCGCGCCCCAGGCCAGGCCGTTCACCACCACGCTCAGCAGGCTCAGCCCCAGCCCCAGGGCCAGCCACAGCCAGCCCTGGGGGTCGAGCCGCAGCTGCAGCAGCTGGCGCCCATGGCTCACCAGGGCGGCGAGCACGAAGCCGATGCAGGCCAGCGCGATCCAGCGCCTCATGTCGCCGGGCAGCTTGAGGCCCGCTGGCAGCCGCTGCCGCAGCGCTTGCCAGCGCGCTTTCATCGCTCCCCCCGCCGCGCCTGGTCCACCAGCTCCCGCACCTGCCGCAGAGACAGATTGTGCTCCCGCGCCAGCGCGGCCAGATCGCCATGCTCCGCCTTCAGCCGCTCGCCGCCGCCCGGCAGCGGCGTGCGCTTCAGCCGCACCGGGCCCAGCGGCGTGGCCACCGTGACGATCTCGCGCGGCAGGATCCAGCGCTCCTGCCGCTGCTCCCGCACCCCCAGGCTGGTGCTATGGCGCCACCACACCTGCCGCAGGCTCGCGGCCCGCTCCGGCGGCAGCAGCGCGGTGATCAACGTGCCGGCCCGGCCCTTCTTCATCGCGATCGCCTGGCTGAACACCTCCACCGCCCCGGCCTGGCGCAGGGCTTCGGCCAGAAAGGCCAGATCCTCGGCGGTCGCGTCGTCGATCTGGGCCTGCTGCTGCAGCAACGGCTCCTGGCTCTCCCCGGGATCGCCCGTGGCCCCAGCTCTGGCGAGCACCAGCCGCAGCAGGTTGGGACGATCCAGCTGACGCTGCCCCAGGCCCACCCCCACCGCCTCGGGGGTGTGGGTGGGGGCCGGCCCGAACGCCGCGGCCCAACAGGCCGCCAGCGCCAGGCCGGTGGGGGTGGTGAGCTCACCGGCGGGAAAGTCGCCGCAGTCCGCCAGGGGGATGGCGCATCGGCGGGCGATCTCCAGCACCGCCGGCGCCGGCAGGGGCAACGGCCCGTGGGCGGTGACCACCCGGCCATGGCCCGCCGGCGGCGCGGCGCAGATCAGCCGCTCGATGCCGAAATGCAACAGGCCGGCGCAGACGCCGACGATGTCCACCAGCGCATCGAGGGCGCCCACCTCATGGAAGTGCACCTGCTCCGGGGCGTGGCCATGCACGGCGGCCTCTGCCTCCGCCAGCAGGCCGAACACCGCCAGCACCCGCTCCCGCAGCTCCGGTGCCAGCGGCGCGGCGGCCAGGCGCTGCCGCAACGGGCCCCACCGGCGGTGGGGGGGCTCCTCCTCCAGGGAGTCGACCGCCAGCCGCAGGCCCCGCAGGCCGCCGCTGCGACCCTCGCTCAGTGCCAGCCGGTAGCGGCCCTCCAGGCCCAGGGCCGCCAGGGGTTGGTGCACCACCTCCTCGGGCAGGCCCAGATCGAACAGCGCCGCCAGCAGCATGTCCCCGGCCAGGCCGGTGGGGCAGTCGAGGACCGCCAGGCTCATGCCGCCTCGCCCAGCGCTCGCCCCAGGCGGGGGGCGCTGGCCAGCAGGGCGTCGGCGCGGGCCTCCAGCTCCGCCTGCCCATCCCGCAGCCGCTGCAGCACCTCGCGCCGCGCCCGGCGCTGCTCCCGCTGGGCGGTGTCCACATCCTGGCCCGACAGCCCCCAGAGACGCCCCAGCAGGGCCCGGTCGTCGGCGCCGCCCAGGCTCTCGCCATAAAGAAGCTGCTCGGCCACCATGCCGGCCTGCAGCACCCGGCTCCAGCGGCGCAGCTCCTCCAGCGGCAGCCGCGCCGAGGCGGGCGGCTCGAACTCGGTGCTGCCGCTTGCCTCCAGCCCGGCGCGCAGGCAGGCCAGGCTGCCCACCAACACCCGCCGCACCGGCAGGCTTTCCGCTTCCGCCACCAGGGCATGGCCCGCCTCATGCACGGCGATGCGCCGCAGCCTTCCCTGGCCGCCCGGCAGGGCTTCCGCTAGCAAATGGCCGCCGCGGCCGCCGAAGCGGGCCGCGTCAAGGGTGACCGCCACCACGCCCAGACCCGCGGGGATCGCCACCAGCCAGGGGGAAAGGCCGACGGCCGGCACCAGCAGGGCCGCCAGGCTCACCGCAAACACCGCCACCCCGGCGCTGCGGGCTCCGATGGGGCTGAGCGAATCGGCCATGGCGCTCAACGGGCCGGGCGGCTCACCGCGGCTCCACGGCTGGGCGCAGGGGTGGCCTTCTTCGGCACGGCAGCGGCGCCGGAGGGGGAAGCGCTGCGGCCGCTGCGCCGGGGCTTGCCGCCCCGATTGCCGCGTTGCGCCACCGGTTCGATCACCTCCAGCTTCTCCAGGTTGAGGGCCTGGCCCTGGCGCCGCAGGTCGAGGGAAACGAAATGGCGCAAGTGCTCCAGCGGCACCTCCCCGTGCAGCTGCAGCTTGAAGGGATTGGGGCGGCTGCCATCGGCCCGCGGTTTCTGGCGCACCTTCACCACCAGGTCGCCGGTTTCCGGGCGGGTGAAGATCAGCTCGCCGCGCACCGAGAAAAAGTCGTCGCCCTCGGGCAGGCTGTCGGCCGTCTCGGCGGCCTCCCCGTCGTCGCCGGCGAGGGTGCTGGGCTCCCAGACCCCCACCAGTTGCAGGTGGAGCAGGTCGCCTTCGCGGGAGCGGGGATACACCACCCACAGGTGGGGAACCGCCAGGTCGAGGTGGCGGCGGATCAGGGTGAGCAGGCGGCCGAGCACCACGGCTTCGATCTCGGCGCCGTCTTCGGTGCGCAGGTGGCCGCGGGTGAGCTGCTCCGGATCCGACGGCACATAGGTGCCGCGCACCGCGCCGATGGCCCGGTACTGCGTCGGCTCGGTGACCGGGGGGATGGGGTGCTGACGCATGGAGAGAGGGGGGAAAACCCCAGGGCGGGGCAGGGCTGGCCCACGGCCATCGGCTCAATGTAACCAGCGCGGGCGATAGCCTCCGTGGCCCAGCCCACCGGTCCGTGGATGTCGACGAGTTCGAACCGCAACCGCGTGGACTGGCTCAGGCGTTGGGGCCTCTGGCCCCTCCTGCTGGCGGGGCTGGCCCTCACCCTCAGCCTGGGCTGGTGGCTTGGCCTTCGCCAGCGCGCCGCCCATGCCCCGGAGGATCCCCGGCGCGCCGTGCTGCAGCGTGAGGTGATCAGCCTGCGCCAGCGGCTCGACCGCAAGCAGGCCAGCGACGGCGACCGCCAGCGCCTGCTCGAGCTGCTGGTGGCCCTCGATCGCCAGCCGGAGGCGATCAGCCTGCTGGAGCCGATGGCCGATCAGGAGCCCGATCGCTGGTCCCTGCGGTTGATGTTGGCCGAACTGCGGCGGGATCAGAACGACCGCTCCGGCGCCGAGCGGGAGCTGCGCATGATCCTCAGCCGCCAGAGCGACCAGGTGGAGGCGCTGCAGCTGATGACCCTGCTGGAGCTGGAGCGGGGGGCGGGCGCTGCCGCCGAGGCGCGGGTGGCTGCCGCCTTCACCGCCGCCACCCAGCCGGAGGTGAAGCCCGAGGCCATGGGCGTGGGATTGCTGCTGGCCGAACTGCAGCAGAAGCGGGGGCAGCGGGGGGCTGCCGAGGCCTCCTACCGGCGGCTGGCCCAGGCCTTCCCCCAGGATCAGCGACCCCTGCTCGGCCTGGCCCTGCTGCGCCACGGGGCCGGCGACATCCGGGGCGCCCAGGAGGTGCTGGCTGAGGCGCGGCAGCGGGGACCGGGGGCTGGCAAAGCGGATCCCCGGCTCGACCGGCTGGCGGCCAGCTGGGGGCTGGCGCCCCTCAGGGCCCCGGCAGCTTCGGGCCGGCCGGTGCCGCCGCCGGGCCCGACTGGGCGTCAAACGCCTTGAGGGCGTCATCGATCGCCGAGGAGGGTGGGGTGGCGTCGCTGAGGCTGGAGTTGCGGCGGATCGCGTTCATGATGCCCAGCGGGTTGCCCGATTCCAGAAGCGATCCGCCCCCGCCACCGCTGCCGCCATTGGGGTTGCTGTCGTAAAGCTGCCGCTCCAGCGGCGAGCTGCCCATCGTCTGGCCGTAGCCCTGTTGCTGGGCCAGGGCGGCGCCGGGGGCCAGCAGGGGGGCCAGGAGTGCGGCGGCGGCCACCCCGAGGAGCGGCCGGGGCGCGCGGCGGGGGGCTCGACGGGTGAAGAGGGCCATGGCCTCGGGGGTGCGACGGCTGCGCTGCTGGATCGCCATGGTAGAAGCCTTGGCCAGTCCTGGAGCTGCGGGCCCATGCGGATCGCCACCTGGAACGTCAACTCGGTGCGCACCCGCCTCGATCAGCTCTGCCGCTGGCTGGAGCAGGACGGCCCGGAGGTGGTCTGCCTGCAGGAAACCAAGGTGGTCGACGACGGCTTTCCACGGGACGCCTTCCACGCCCTGGGCTACGCCTGCGCGATCAGCGGTCAGAAGACCTACAACGGCGTGGCGATCCTCAGCCGCCTCCCCCTGGAGGATGTGCGGGTGGGCTTCGACGCCCTGTTGCCGGCCGACCCGGGCGCCCTGGAGCTGGCGGAGCAGAAGCGGCTGATCAGCGCCCGGATCGAGGGCTTGCGCATCCTCAACCTCTACGTGCCCAACGGCTCCTCCACCGGCAGCGACAAATACGCCTACAAGCTGGCCTGGCTGGCCTGCCTGCAGCGCTACCTGGAGGCCCAGGCGGCCGAGGGGGATCCGCTGGTGATGGTGGGCGACTTCAACATCGCCCCGCAGGATCGGGACCTGCACGATCCCGCCCGCTTCGCCGGCTCGATCATGGCCAGCGAGCCGGAGCGCCAGGCGCTGCGCGCGCTGCTGGGGGAGCGGCTCACGGATGCCTTCCGCCTCTTCGAGCCGGAGGGCGGCCACTGGAGCTGGTGGGACTACCGCAGCGGCGCCTGGGAGCGCGACCTGGGCTGGCGCATCGATCACATCTACCTCGACGCGCCGCTGCTGGCCTGCGCCACCGGCTGTGTGATCGAGCGGAGTCTGCGGGGCAACCCCCAGCCCAGCGACCACGCGCCGGTGCTGGTGAGCCTGGCCTGGGCGGACGAGGACGGGGAGGAGGGTGAGGAGGGGGGGCTGGAGGACGACCGCTGGGACTGAGCCCGCTACCTTTTGCGCACCACGCCTGGCGTCACCCTGGAGCCCGTCATCGCGCTGGAGGCGGTGTGCCGTCGTTTCGGGGAGCTGATCGCCGTCGACCGGATCGATCTGGCGGTGGAGCGGGGCGAGTTCTTCTCCCTGCTCGGACCCTCCGGCTGCGGCAAGACCACCACCCTGCGGCTGATCGCCGGCTTTGATCCGCTGGAGTCCGGTCGCATTCGCCTGGAGGGTCAGGACGTCAGCCTGCTGCCGCCCCACCGCCGACCCGTCAACACCGTTTTCCAGAATTACGCCCTGTTCCCCCACCTGAGCGTGTGGGAGAACGTGGCCTTCGGACCCCGGGCCCGCGGTCTGGCGGCCGCTGAGATCCGCCGCCGGGTGGGCGAGGTGCTCGAGGTGGTGCGCCTCAGCGATCTGGCGCGCCGCCGCCCCCATGAGCTCTCCGGCGGCCAGCAGCAGCGGGTGGCCCTGGCCCGGGCCCTGGTGAACCGTCCGGCGGCGCTGCTGCTGGATGAACCCCTCGCCGCCCTCGACCCCTTCCTGCGTCGCAGCGTGCGCACGGAACTCAAGCGCATCCAGCGGGATCTGGGGCTGACGGTGCTGATGGTCAGCCACGACCAGGAGGAGGCCCTGGCCCTCAGCGATCGGCTGGCGGTGATGCGCGCCGGCCGGATCGAGCAGCTGGGCACGCCCCGCCAGCTCTACGACGCCCCCGCCAACGCCTTCGTGGCGGACTTCCTCGGTCGCGCCAACCTGCTGAGCGACCCGCAGGCGGACGGCACCCTGCTGCTGCGCCCCGAACAGCTGCGGCTGCAGGAGCGGCCCCCCGGGCCGGCCGAACGGGGTGTGCCCGCCACGGTGGAGGACGTCAGCTTCCAGGGAGCGATGCTGCTGGTGACGCTTCGCAGCGAGGCGGGAATGCCGCTGCTGGCGCAGCTGAGCAGCCACAGCACCGAATCGGAGGTACGGTCGGGGCAGCGTTTCTGGGCGGTGTGGGACCCGACAGCAGCCCACCGGCTACCTCCCGCGCCGCCGGCCGCCGGCTGAGCCGGCGCGCCCTGCTCCGCCGCCTTGGCCTGGCCGGCGGCGCGGCCCTGGCCCTGCCCGCCATCGCCGCCTGCGGCGGCCCGCGGCGAGGCGGTGGCGACCGCCAGTTGGTGATCTCCAACTTCCCGCTCTACATCGACCCGGACAAGGACGGCGTGCCGGGCAGCGTCGAGCGCTTCCGCCGCCAGAGCGGCATCCAGGTGTCCTATGCGGAGGACCACAACGACGCCGCCGCCTTCTTCGCCAAGATCCAGCCCGAACTGGCGGCCGGCCGCCCGATCCGCCAGGACATCGTCGTCACCACCTACTGGCTGGCCCAGCGCCTGATCGATCTGGGCTGGCTGGAGCCCCTGCCCCTCGATCAGGTGCCCAACCGCCGCCACCTCGATCCGGCTTTGCGGCGTCCCGCCTGGGATCCCAGTGGCCGCTTCTCCCTCCCCTGGCAGTCCGGCATCGCCGGCATCGCTTACAACCTGGAGGCCACCGGTCGTGAACTGCGGGGGATCGACGATCTCTTCGACCCCCGCCTGAAGGGTCGGGTGGGCTTCCTCACCGAAATGCGCGACACCCTGGGGCTGCTGATGCTCGCCGAAGGTCAGGAGATCAGCCGCCCCAGCTACCGGGCGGCGGAGGGGGCCTTCCGTCGCCTGGAGCAGGCCAAGACGGACGGCCAGATCCGGGCCTTCACCGGCAACGACTACCAGGACGATCTGCTGGTGGGCAATTTCGCCGCCTGCGTCGCCTGGTCCGGCGACGTGGCCCAGCTGGCGATGGAGAATCCCAAACTCCGCTTTCTGGTGCCTGAAAGCGGTGGGGTGCTCTGGGCCGATGTGATGGTGATGCCCCGCGGCGCCCGGCACCGCGAGGAGGCCGCCGCCTGGATGAACTTCGTCTACGACCCGGCCAACGCAGCCCGCATCGCCGCGGTGGTGAACTACATCTCGCCGGTGCAGGGGGTGCGCCCGATCCTGGCGGCAAACCCGTCCACCGAGCCCCTGAGCCGCAATCCCCAGATGTTTCCGGACGCCCAGATGCGCGCCCGCCTGCACGTTTTCGGGCCGCTGAGCGAGGGGGAGGAGGCCCGCTTCGATGAGCGCTTCGCGTCGATCATCGGGGCCTGATCCGGCCTGGCTGATGCTGGCCCCCGGCCTGCTCTGGCTGCTGGCCCTGTTCGTGCTGCCCCTGCTCGGGCTGCTGCCCCTCTCCCTGGCGGAGCCCGCCTCCCGCTTCGGCCTGCAGTTCAGCGTCACCGGTCGCTTTG
>JBILEP010000389.1:0-2505 GCA_044352045.1 Cyanobium sp.
GCGTCGCTGGGCACGGTGGTGTTCGGTGGCCTGGCGGTGGCCACCGTGCTGAGCCTGTTTGTGGTGCCGGTGTTCTACGTGGTGATGAAGCGGCTCACCATGGCCAAGGCATGAGCGGCGGCCGGATCCTGGTGGCCGGCCTGATCGCCGGGCTGGTGCTGCTGGCGGTGTGTCACTTCCTGCTGGCGATGGTGGCCACCACCACGGTGCGGCTGAGCCCCCACACCGTGTTCTGGAGCCCGGTGCTGCTGGGGGCGTTCGGCCTGGTGGCGGGGATGGGGTTGGAGGCGGTGCGGCAGCTGGGGGAGGCGAATCCGGATCCGGACTACCACCGCCGGCGAAGGCGGCACGGTCCGAAGGGGCGATGACGGCCGCCTCACGTAAGGTGCCGCTCACCCTGAGCCGTGGCGTGCCCCCCCGTTTTCCGATCCACGCCACCCTGGCCGTGCTGGCGGCAGGCTGGCTGTGCGGCTGCACCCAGAGCAAACCGCCAGCACCGGCGCCGCCCCAGGTGCAACTGGTGAATCCGCGGCCGATGCTGACCCTGGATTCGGCTGATTACCAGAGCACCCTGGAGGCGGTGCGGGAGGTGCGGCTGGCCTCGGAGATCGGCGGGCGGATCACGGCGATGCCGATCATGGAGGGGCAGGCGGTGAAGCCGGGCCAGCTGCTGTTCACCCTCGATCAGGTGCAACAGCGGGCGAATGTGAACGCCGATGCGGCGGAGGCGCGCAAGAACCGGGTGAATGCGGAGCGCTACATCTTCCTCAATGAACAGGGGGCGGTGTCCACCAAGGAGCGCGATTATTACGTGACCGAAGCGATCCAGAGCTTCGACAAGCTCAACGCCTCGGCGGCCACGCTCGGTTACAAGAATGTGGCCGCACCGATCCCAGGCTATGTGGGCAATATCAATGTGAAGATCGGCGATGTGGTGAAGGCTGGTGAGGTGGTCACCAGCGTGATCGATAACTCCCAGCTCTGGGTGCGCATCGATGTGCCCGGTGAGCTGAGTGATCGGGTGCGGATCGGCCTGCCGGTGATCCTGAAGGGTCCGGATCCACGCCAGCCGCGGGCGATGGGCCAGGTGATCTTCGTGGCGCCGGCGCTCGACAAGGAACGGCAGACGCTGCTGGTGAAGGCAGGCTTCAACAACCCGAATGGCACGCTGCGCAACAACGAACGCGTGAATGCCACGCTGGTGTTTGATCGGCGGGCAGTGCTGGCGGTGCCGCAGCAGGCGGTGCTGCTGCAGGCTGGCAAAACCTTTGTGTTCCTGGCGGTGAATGTGGAGGAAGCGGAGCGCAGACTGGGGCGGGCGATTGATCCGAAACCGCTGCCGAATCTGCCGGTGGCGGTGCAGGTGCCGGTGAGCCTGGGCACGCTGCAGAACGGTGCCTATCCGGTGCTGGCGGGGATCAGCGCAGCGGATACGGTGGTGGTGGGCAACCTGGCCCAGCTGCGCAGCGGGCTGTCGGTGCAATCGGCGATGGGCCTGGCCAGCCCGGGCGGCTCAATGGCAACGCCAGGCGGAGCGGCTCGATGAGCCTTTCGGATACCTTTATCCGCCGCCCCGTGCTGAGCACGGTGTGCAGCATCTTGATCCTGATGGCGGGGTTGATCAGCCTGCCGTTGCTGCCGATCGAAAACCTGCCGAACATCGCACCACCCACGGTGCAGGTGAACGCCAGCCTGCCGGGCGCCGATGCGCTCACGGTGGAGAGCGCGGTGACCGGCCCGCTGGAGGAGCAGATCAACGGTGCGCCGGGGATGGATTATCTCAGCTCCTTCAGCACCAGCCAGGGCACGAGCCAGGTGAATGTGGTGTTCAAGTCCGGCACGGATGCGGACATCGACCAGGTGAATGTGCTGAACCGGGTGCAGACGGCCAGCGCCCAGCTGCCACCGCAGGTGAATGCCCAGGGGGTGACGGTGCAGCAGACCGCCAGCAGCTACCTGCTGGTGTACAACCTCACCTCCAGCCAGGGCCAGTTTGACCGTAATTATCTGAACGGCCTGCTGCAGCTCAACCTCTACTACCCGCTCACCCGCGCCCAGGGCGTGGGCCAGGTGAACATCTTCGGCGCCAGCGATCCGGCCTTCCGGATCTGGGTGGACCCCCTCAAGCTGGCCCGCTTCAACCTGAGTGTGGACACGGTGGTGAACGCGCTGAAATCCCAGAACCAGATCGTGATCGGCGGCTCGATCGGCGGGCCGCCCTCCACGGTGGCGAACCGCACCACCTTCCCGATTCTGGTGAACGGCAATTTAAAAACGGTGGGCGAATTCCAGGATGTGATTCTGGCCAAGGGCCCCGATGGCGGCCTGATCCGGATCGGTGATATCGGTCGGGCCGAATATGCGTTTCAGAATTTCAACCAGGCGGCGATCAATGCCCGCACGGGCTATCCGTGCGTGGGATTTGGCGTGATCCAACTGCCGGGCAGCAATGCGATCAGCACCGCCAAGGCGGTGGATACGGTGCTGGACAACTTCCGCCGCACC